>JANXSV010000115.1 GCA_025356505.1 Methylovirgula sp. | reverse complement strand
GTTCATTTCTAGAAAGAAAAAGCTCTTGTCCTGTCCGGCAACAAACTCGACCGTACCGGCGGAGTCGTAATCTACGGCCTTAGCCAAAGCGACGGCCTGTTCGCCCATTTTTTTTCGGGTGTTCTCGTCAAGCAGCGGGCTAGGCGCCTCTTCGACAACCTTTTGATTCCGCCGCTGAATAGAGCACTCGCGCTCCCCCAAGTATACCACGTTGCCGTGCTTGTCTCCGATCAGCTGAATTTCGATATGGCGGGGATTGACGATGAACTTCTCGACGAAGACGCGGTCATCACCAAAAGAGGATTTCGCCTCTGATTTAGCCCGGGTGAAGCCTTCGTGTACCTCATCGCGCGTATGGGCAATGCGCATTCCCTTACCGCCGCCGCCCGCTGAGGCTTTGATCATAACGGGATAGCCGATCTGATCCGAAATTTCGACCGCGTGGGCGGCACTCTCAATGACGCCTAAAAAGCCCGGAACAGTTGTAACTTGAGCGGCATTGGCGAATTTTTTGGATTCAATCTTATCGCCCATGGCAGCAATCGCGCGCGGATTTGGCCCGATGAATACAATGCCATTTGCTTCCAGCGCCAGCGCGAACGATTCCCGTTCCGACAAAAATCCGTATCCAGGGTGCACAGCCTCTGCTCCGGTCTGGAGACAGGCCTGAATTATTTTATCAATGACGAGATAGGACTCTGAGGCGGCGGAGGGTCCGATGTGCACGGCCTCATCAGCCATTTCAACGTGTAGAGCGTCTTTATCAGCGTCAGAGTAGACTGCAACGGTCATGATGCCCATCTTTCGGGCAGTCTTAATAACGCGGCAGGCAATTTCCCCCCGGTTTGCGATGAGAATTTTTTTAAACATAGGGGCCCCGCTGCAATGACTTGCGCCGTTGTAGGCCACCGTAAAGGCTGCGTCTACTTGAGCAAAAGGCCAACACGTTTTAGGCGAGCGCTCCGACGGCCTTCAGCTTTTCCGTTGCTTCGTCGACTTCGCGTTGGCGGTTCCAAAGATTGTAATAAATCCCGCCCTTTTCGAGCAACTCATCGTGCGTCCCGCGCTCAGCGATCAAGCCCGCCTCCAAAACAATAATCTGATCTGCATTTATCACGGTAGACAGCCGATGAGCGATTACAAGCGTCGTACGCCCCTTAGACATGCGATCCAGAGCATCTTGGATATCGCGCTCTGTGAAGCTGTCGAGTGCTGACGTCGCTTCGTCCAGAACTAAAATCGGCGGTGATTTCAATATAGTTCGGGCGATGGCAACGCGTTGCTTCTCGCCACCCGAGAGTTTCAACCCGCGCTCACCTACTTGCGCGCTGTAACCCAGCGGCACTGAGCGAATGAAGGTGTCTATCTGAGCCATTTTCGCAGCTTCGATCACTTCGTCTTCACTGGCTTCCCACCGGCCGTATTTAATATTGTAGCCGATGGTGTCGTTGAACAGGACAGTGTCCTGAGGGACCATACCGATCTTTTCACGCAGACTTTTTTGTTGAACTGCATGGATGTCCTGCCCGTCGATACTTATGCGCCCGGCTTGCGGCTCATAAAAGCGGAAGAGCAAGCGCGAAATCGTAGATTTTCCAGCGCCTGAAGGTCCGACAATGGCAACGGTATGGCCTGCAGGCACTTTGAAACTGACACCCTTCAAAATAGGTCGCGCCGGGTCGTAGGCAAAATGGACATCGTCAAATACAACCTCGCCCCGCCCAACGGTAAGCATCGGTGCGTTGGGGTGGTCTTGAATTTCCGGCGATTGATTGATGATAGCGAACATAGCTTCAATATCGATTGTCGCTTGCTTCACTTCACGATAGATCATGCCCATAAAATTAAGCGGCATGGAAAGCTGGATGAGCTGGGCATTGATCATCACAATATCACCAACGGTATTGACACCTGAGCGTAAGCCATTGACGCACATCAACATAAGTGCAGCGAGGCCGAGTGTAAAAATGAGGGCCTGACCAAAATTCAGTACGGCGAGCGAGGTGTAGGTACGCACGCTGGAGCGCTCGAACTTCGCCATGCTCCGATCATATCGAGCCGCTTCCCGCTCTTCTGATCCGAAATACTTTACGGTTTCGAAGTTGAGCAGACTGTCAATGGCTTTAGTGTTTGCGTCCGTGTCACTGTCGTTCATCGACTTTCGGATAGCGATACGCCAATTTGTTGCGACGGTCGTAAACCACAGATACGCGGCAAGCATGAGGGTGACGCCGAAGGCATAGCGCCAATCGAACGTGTAAAACATCACCCCTAAGATCATCAAAAATTCGACGACGGTCGGCACGGCGTTGAGCATCGACATGCGAACAATCGTTTCGATACCGTTGCGTCCGCGCTCTAAAACGCGAGTCAAACCGCCGGTCTTACGCTCCAAATGAAAGCGGAGCGAAAGCTGGTGAAGATGTACAAAAACTTTTGACGCTAAGCTCCGCACGGAGTGCATAGCTACAGCAGCAAAAAGTGCATCGCGGCCTTGCGTCAGTAATGCGGTAACAATTCTCAATACTGCATAAATAACCGTGAATTCCACCGCGCTCATAATTAGAGTTTCCAGCGCGGCGGAACCGGGCGAAAGCTTCGACTGTGTTAGGTATTCGCCTAGGCTATCAATGCTCCATTTGAACGAATAGGGCGTGAGGATTGTTGACACTTTAGCGAACAGCATAATGACTGTCGCCCAGGCCACCCGCATTTTGAGGTCTGTCCGCTCGGCAGGCCAGATATATGGCCACAAACCGCGTACCGTGGACATTAGCGATGCCTGTGCATCAACGACAGTTTTTACTGCGGGCGCGGCAACAGTTGATGTTTGGGAAGTCATGAAAAGCCTGTTTGAGGTCTGAAACTGCTATGTAAGCTTTCTATCATGAATTGCTACGCTATGATTGGAATAGCAGTCCTGCATTAAACGACGAGAGCCACACTCAGTGTGGGTGGCGCGTTGCGCGCCAAACGCCCTCGAACGGAAGCGAGAAACCACATTGGCACGCGTTCAGCCTCTGCAAGGACATTTACCAATGTTGCAAGGGCGGATACAGACGGCGAGTCGTCAAAACGGCCTAAAAGCCATTCGCCTTGCTCTGCGCTTAAAATGCCGGTGGGACGGCACTGCCACACCAAATGCTCGGAAACCGCTTGCACAAAACATGCCGTCCATTCGGGACATTTTTTAACATCTGCGCGATCGAGATCAAACAGGGCATCTGCCTCGTCGCGGCTTATTGCTCTGCCTTCTAAAAGACTGGAGTTAATTTGCGCCACGTCGATCGGCCGGATGGTTCCGGTGGCTTTTGCGTTGCGGATCATCTCAACAATGAGGCGCCGCCCGCCGTCCGGAGTCATGTCGGTATCAACCGAGTTCAAGGAGTAGGAACCTGAGCGCTGCATTGAATGCCTGGTTTCGAGTGCGGAGGAGCTCGTAAAAATGTAGCGTGAATGAGCAGTCTTGATAGGAGGTAAATCATTGTAGGTAATTGAAATATATAGTTAAAAACCTACAAATTAAGGCTGTTTCCGCTGGTTTGCGCTAATGCAAACTCAGCTTGCT
>JANXSV010000291.1 GCA_025356505.1 Methylovirgula sp. | reverse complement strand
TTGCCCTCAATAGCGGCGCGGTTTGCGCTATGTTTGAGCCGCACGCCCATCTCGCGAATACTTTGTGTGGGCTGAATGAACGTCCGACCGACGTAATGATTGCGGATAATGCCAAGTTCAAACGGAATGCCCGACGCCCTTGCATATCCGATGGCCGCAGGCACACCTGAGTCAGGTACGGGGACGACGACATCCGCATCAATATGGCTTTCGCGCGCCAGCTCTGCGCCCATATTTTTGCGAATGTCATAGACAGAGCGTCCATGAACAATCGAGTCCGGCCGCGCAAAATACACATATTCAAATATGCATGGTCTCATCACCCGCGGGGGAAATGGCTTGAGGCTTTGCAGGCCGTTTTCATCGATAACGATGACTTCGCCATTTTCGACGTCGCGGATGAATTTCGCCCCGATGATATCGAGAGCACAGGTTTCGGAAGCGAGAATGAAACAGCCGTCCAGTTCACCCAGAACCAACGGGCGTATGCCGATAGGATCCCGCGCGCCGATGAGCTTTTTATTTGTAAGGCTCACAAGAGAGTATGCGCCTTCGAGTTGGCGGAGCCCTTCAATATAGCGGTCCATGAACCGCACTTTGCGGCTGCGGGCTACGAGATGCAGCAGCACTTCGGTGTCTGATGTTGATTGACAGATTGCGCCATCCTGTATCAGCGCGCGGCGCAATGTCAGGCCATTCGTCAGGTTGCCATTGTGGGCGACGGCAAATCCGCCGGTGTTGATTTCGGCAAAGAGCGGCTGAACATTGCGTAAAATGGTGCCGCCCGTGGTGGCATAGCGGACATGGCCTACCGCCATGGTGCCTGGCAGCCGCGCGATGGTTGCTGCCGACGAAAAATGGTCGCCGACAAGCCCGTTTCGACGTTCCGAGCTGAAACGCTGCCCGTCGAAGGTTACGATTCCGGCGGCTTCCTGCCCGCGATGCTGAAGGGCGTGAAGGCCAAGCGCAGTAATCGCGGCAGCTTCAGGGTGGCCAAAAATGCCGAACACGCCGCATTCTTCTCTCAGTCGGTCCGCTTCAGGGTCAAAGATAGACGTATCTTCAGCAGGTGAGTTTGGTTGAAAGGCGTTCAGGATTTTATCCTCTGTGTTGCGCGCTTATGGCTTCTTTGGAGGCGCGGCAAGCTGATTGAGTTTTTGCTGCTCGGCGGCTGTCGGGGCTGTCGATGTTGGCACCGGAGCGGCGGGCGTCAAGGGGACAGAGGCGGGCGGCGTCGGCGCCGAGGGGTTTGCCTCTGTGGAGCCATCGCCCTTTGGCAACTTAAGATTTTTTAAGCGCGCTTCGATATCGTCCGGCAATAAGGCCTGCAAGCTCACCCCCGAAGATTCGAGATAAGGACGTATCTTGGCGGTTTTTACCCAGTCGGGCTGTTGCTTTTCGGCAACCAGCCAGTTGAAAAACACCATAGCCACGACGCAGAGCAAGAATCCGCGCGCCGCCCCAAACAGCAATCCCAAAGTGCGGTCAAGCGCGCCGATTTTGGAGTCCAGTATGATATCCGACAGTTTGATCGTAATGATTGAGACTAAAATCAGGGTGACGAAAAACACGACTGCGGCGGCAACTGGTGTGGCAATTGCCGGTTTGGCGACGTAGGGCGTTACATAAGGCAAGACCAGCGTGTAGCCGTAAAGCGCGGCAAAACCGGCCGCAACCCACGAGCCAATCGCAAGAACCTCACGGGTGAGACCGCGCACCATCGAAAGCAGTGCGGAAATCAGAACAATCGCAATAACACCGAGATCTAAATAAGAGGGCATATTCAAGTCCCATCACCAAAAAAAGACCTGCGGGAATGTTCCTGATGAACGTGGCGCGATCTGAAGTTTTGCTTATAGCGAAGGAGATGGGTTACGTCACCCCTTCGAGCGCGAGAGTCTAGCGAGTTTTGGAGTTCGATGTGGATTGCTGGGCAATTTGCGCAACCAGAGCGGAAATGTGGCTTAGGGGGTGTATTTTCAGCGGCGCTTCGTTGGCATCAAGCTGCTTTAACGGGCCATATGCGCCGTGAAATCCAAGCTTCGCAGCTTCCTTGAGGCGCAAGCCAGCGTGAACGACCGGCCTGATGGCTCCCGAAAGGCCGAGTTCACCGAAATAAACCGCCTCCGGAGGCAGATGCGCTCCTGTCAGGGATGATACGAGGGCCGCTGCAACCGCGACATCGGCAGCAGGCTCGCTGATTTTGAGGCCGCCTGCCACATTCAGGTACACATCATGCTGAGCCAGCCTGACCCCGGCATGCGCCTCCAGAACAGCGATCACCATGGCGAGACGATTCGAGTCCCAGCCAACCACGGCGCGGCGCGGCGTACCAAGCGCAGAGGGGGCGACCAGCGCCTGAAACTCCACCAGCATGGGGCGCGTGCCTTCCATTCCGGCGAAAACTGCGGTGCCGGCCGCGGCGGCGTCACGGCTGGAGAGGAAGAGGGCGCTCGGGTTAGCCACTTCGCGCAGCCCATCGCCGGTCATCTCGAAAACACCGATTTCATCGGTTGGGCCAAAGCGGTTCTTGTTGGCGCGCAGGATGCGAAAATGGTGAGAGCCGTCGCCTTCAAACGAGATAACCGCATCCACCATGTGCTCAACGACGCGCGGGCCAGCTATCTGGCCGTCTTTTGTAACATGCCCGACAAGAATCACGCTCGCCCCGGAGCGTTTGGCAAAGCGAATGAGCGCTTGTGCGGATCCGCGAACCTGCGTCACAGTTCCGGGGCTGGACTCTACGGTGTCAGTGAACATGGTTTGGATTGAATCGATGATAACCAGGCCAGGTTTTCTACCCTCCGAAAGCGTGGCGATGATGTCCTCGACGCCTGTTTCGGCTGCCAGTTCAACAGGAGCGTCCTTCAAGCCAAGTCGTTCCGCGCGCAGACGAACCTGGGCGATGGCTTCTTCGCCGGAAATATACGCCACGCGTTCACCCCGGCGAGCAAGCGACGCGCTCGCCTGAATGAGCAAGGTGGACTTGCCAATGCCAGGTTCGCCGCCAATTAGGATCACCGAGCCCGGCACGAAGCCACCGCCAGTGACGCGGTCAAATTCGTTGATACCACTTATGAGCCTAGGAGCAGGTGTGTGTGTGCCGGAAAGGCCCTCGAGCGGAAAAATACGGCCTTTTTTCATGCCTCGCGCGGCCTGAGCTCCTATGCCGGAATCTGTTTCTTCGAGAATGGAGTTCCACTCGCCGCAGGAATCACATTTGCCCTGCCAGCGATTTGTGACCGCGCCGCAGTTCTGGCAGACAAAACGCAATTGTGCCTTAGCCATTATAAAACACCCGATCCGGCTTCAAGGTAAATGCGGGTGTAGCGGTGTCCAAGGCGCGTGAGAATCTCATAGCCGATCGTGTTAGCAGATGCCGCCAAATCATCAATGCTTTGATGCGGCCCTAAAATCTCGACCATAGTGCCTTCAATTTGTAGCGCTTCAGGAACATCCGTGACGTCAAAAACGGTCAGATCCATCGAAATACCTCCGATCATCGGGCAGCGGATGTCCGCAACAAAGCCCGCGCCGCCTGCTGCCAAATCCGTGCCTCGTGCCGAGCGGGGCAGGCCATCGGCATAACCAACAGAGCAGGTTGCTAAGATAGTGGGGCGTTTTGCCGTCCAGAGACTATTATAGCCTACAGTTTCCCCCGGCTCGATCTGACGGATTTGGATTATCGGTGCGGACAAAGACACAACCGGTTTCATTAGATTTGGCAGATGTGGCGTGGGATTGCCGCCATAAAGCGCATAGCCGGGGCGGGTAAGCTGATATTTTGGGATAGGATGAAGAAAATGTCCGGAAGAATTGGCAAGGCTTGCAGGCACATCGGGAAAAGCGGCTCTGATGCGGGCAAAAATCTCAATTTCCAGTTCCGTGGCTGACGAGGCACGATCTTCGGACGATGAGAAGTGACCCATAATCAAGATGGGGTTGAGAGGACCAAGCTCTGTTTTCACGACCTCAATATCATCAGGATGAAATCCGAGGCGGTTCATGCCGATGTTAAAGTGCAGGGCGACATTAATCTGTCTGCGATCATTGGCGGCAAAACGCTTCGTCTGCCGGATGTCATGAAACGAGCCAATTACGGCGAACGCCTGTTCATACCCATTTGGCTCTTCAGGAACGCCATTGAGAACGAATGTGCGTATGCCGTCCTCAGCGGGAGGCATTTTGCGTGCCTCACTTTCATGCGCGACAAAAAAAGTTTTGCAGCCAGCTTTGACAAGTGCCGCCACCGCTTGCTCGAGGCCGATGCCATAAGCATTCGCTTTAACGCAGGCAGCACATTCGGCAGGGTGCGCAAGTTTGGCAAGGCTTTGCCAGTTGGATTGGAGCGCCTTAAGATCTATCGTGAGGAGAGCGCCGTGGCTCAATCCTCAATCCTCTCAGGCAGCTTATCTTCATCGGCTAAATTACTGAAACGGGTCATTTCAGCTTCGAATTGCAGTTGTACCGTTCCGGTGGGGCCGTGGCGTTGTTTGGCGATGATGACTTCCGCCTTGCCATGAACGATTTCCATTTCGGACATCCATTTCAGGTGGTCTTCTGTGCCCGGACGAGGCTCTTTATTCTTAAGGTAGTACTCTTCGCGATACACAAACATTACGACGTCGGCGTCTTGCTCAATAGAGCCGGATTCGCGCAAATCCGATAATTGCGGGTGTTTGTCATCACGAGATTCTACTTGGCGGGAGAGCTGTGAAAGCGCAACGATCGGCACAGATAGCTCTTTGGCCAAAGCTTTAAGCCCGGTGGTGATCTCGGTAAGCTCTTGAACGCGGTTGTCACCCTTGGACTTGGACCCGGATAAAAGCTGGAGATAATCCACGATTAGCACGTCTAGGCCACGCTGGCGCTTGAGGCGACGCGCGCGCGCCGTAAGCTGGGCTATCGATATGCCGCCGGTTTGATCTATGAAAAACGGAACGGTTTGCATGTCGCGGGCGGCATCAGAAATGCGCTGAAATTCGTTTTCTTTAATGTCGCCGCGGCGAATGCGAGAAGAAGAGACACCGGACTGTTCGGCAATGATGCGGGTTGCTAGTTGTTCTGACGACATTTCCAGCGAGAAAAATCCGACGATGCCGCCGTTTGTGGTTTCATGCGTTCCATCCGGCTTGGTTTTGTAGCTGTAGCTTTTTGCTATGTTGAACGCGATGTTGGTGGCCAGCGCTGTTTTACCCATTGCCGGTCGTCCGGCGATGATAACAAGATCCGAACTTTGCAAGCCGCCCATCAGCCGATCCAAATCGATCAGTCCGGTGGAAATGCCAGAAAGCGAACCGCTGCGCCCGTAGGCTTTTTCAGCCATGTCAACTGCGGTTGTCAGAGCTTCAGAAAAGCGTTGAAAGCCGCCGGCGTAAGCGCCGCTTTCGGCTATTTCGTAGAGTTTGCGTTCGGCTTCTTCAATCTGGGCACTGGGGGAAAGTTCGACTGTGGCATGGTAGGCCGTGTTCACGAGATCTTCGCCAATGGTGATGAGCCCGCGGCGTGTCGCAAGCTCATATATAGCGCGCCCGTATTGACCAGCATTGATGATCGTGGTCGCTTCCGACGCCAGCCGCGCCAGATATTGTGCTATGCTGACGCCGCCTAAATCCACGTCGCTGAGGAAGGTTTTGAGCGTGATTGGGGTAGCGATTTTGCCTGATCTTATCAATTGCGCCAGATTTTCATAAATGCGCTGGTGTATTGGTTCATGGAAATGTTCAGGCTTCAGAAAGTCAGACACGCGATCATATGCGTCGTTATTTATGATGATCGCGCCAAGCAATGCCTGTTCAGCCTCGATGTTCTGCGGCAGTACGCGCTGCGGCACATCGGTTGGCGCCAGAGCGCGAGACGAGAAAAGTTCAATGGCGGCCATGGTTCAACTCGATTCGGCTTCAAGCTCAAGCTCTGTGAGGCCGGGTATATGGCACATCGATAATCGCAAATGTTAACAAAAAGTAATGATTGGATATATTTCCCCGTTTCTCACAGGCAGAAATAAAGCGCCATACAAGCGGCGAATTTTCTTGACACATCGGCGGGTTTATCGCGCAATTTCTCAACTTATTTTCAGATTGGAAACATCATGGCTATAAAAAAATTTGGGCAAATAGATGGCGCAGACGTTTTTGAAATTACACTGCGTCTTCCTTCAGCGTTTACTGCAAAGGTCATCACGTGGGGCGCGGTCCTGCGCGATTTGATTGTGCCATTCAGAGATAAATCACAGACGGTTGTGCTTGGTCTCAATTCGCTTGAAGATTATGTCGCGTATAGTCCGCACTTCGGGGCCATACCCGGTCGTTTTGCCAATCGTATCGGAAACGCCTCGTTTGATATTGGCGGGCACACATTCCATGTGACGCCAAACAAAAACTCAAAACATTGTCTGCATGGCGGGCCGATGGGTTTTAGCAAACGTGTCTGGAGTTTGGGCGAGACAACAGAAAGCTCGGTTGAGCTGCACCTCGATTCGGCAGACGGAGACATGGGCTTCCCGGGCAATGCAAAAATCACCTGTGTTTACCGACTTCTTCCGCCCATGACGTTGCAAATTGAGCTTTTCGCACAAACCGATGCGCCGACACCCATGAACCTTACGCACCACTCCTACTTCAACCTTGATGGATCTAGCGACGCGCGAAATCATCATCTTATGATGAATGCGCCGTTTTATACTCCCACGGATGCCGACTTAATCCCCACAGGTGAAATTTTGGCAGTTGCAGGAGGTAGTTATGATTTTACTTCGATGCGCCCCGTGAAAAATGCTGCCGGCGCGCTGTACGATACTAACTTCGTCATTGCTTCGCTTGTCTCACCCGAAATAGGGATGGCCCATCAGGCGACACTTAAGTCTGCCCAGAACGGGCTAACGATGGAAGTTTATTCGGATCAACCAGGCTTACAATTCTATGATGGAGCTAAAGTCAACGTGCCTGTGGAGGGGCTAAATGGCGCAAAATATGGCGCGCACGCCGGACTGTGTTTCGAGCCGCAGAATTTCCCTGATGCTCCCAACAAGCGGCATTTTCCAAACTCGATCCTGCGTAAAGGTGAGCGCTATTCTCACAAGATGCAGTATCGCTTTGCGTGAGTCTAAAGAAATTAAGGGTCAAAAATTTTTCTGCCTTGCTAGCGCAGCTTTAGCGGCTGCGTTTTCGGTTTTCGCGGGAACTGCCCTTGCACAAAGTGTGGAACAGGGTGAAGCCGTGTTCCGTAAATGCGCCGCGTGTCACGCGATAGGCGAGGGGGCTGTCAACAAGGTAGGCCCAGTGCTCAACGGGGTTGTGGGTCGTCCAGCGGGAACTTACGAGGGTTATTCCTACTCTGCTGCAAACAAAAGTTCAGGTTTAATTTGGGATGAGGATACTTTGCGGACCTACCTGCAGAGCCCTCAGGCCAAGGTTCCTGGAACCAAGATGTCATTTGCCGGACTGCAAAAGTCATCAGATATCGAAAGCGTCATCTTGTACCTGAAACAATTCGATGCTTCCGGACACAAGATGTAACCGATTGCATATTGCAGGCGGTTACAGCGCCAGATCTACGCGGATGGGAACATGGTCCGACGGTTTTTCGCGGGCACGCATGTCTTTGTCGATAGTTACGCTTTGCAATCTGTCCGCTGCTTGCGGCGAGAGCAGCAGATGGTCAATGCGGATGCCATTGTTTTTTTGCCAAGCGCCGGCCTGATAATCCCAAAATGTGTAGGTGTTGCCGGCTTCGGAACAGGCGCGGTAGGCTTCCGTAAGTCCAAGATCGAGAAGCCCCTGAAATGCGAGACGGGTTTGCGGCAAAAACAGCGCATCCCGCAACCAAACTGAAGGGTCCGTGGCATCGCGTCCATGCGGGATCACGTTGTAGTCTCCGGCGAGCACAAGCGGCTCTTCCAGTTTGAGGAGCTCTACTGCGTGAAGCCTTAAACGTTCCATCCAACGCAATTTATAAGGGTATTTTTCGGTATCAACCGGATTGCCGTTTGGGAGATAAATGCTCGCTACGCGCACCGCACCTGATGGCATTGAAACAACTGCCTCAATATATCGCGACTGCTCATCAGCGTTATCCCC
>JANXSV010000079.1 GCA_025356505.1 Methylovirgula sp. | reverse complement strand
CGGCGACTCGATGCGAGGCGTTCGCTTTCAGCTTGAATTAAAAAACCGAAGAGGCATTGCGCGCTTGGGGGGTGAAATCCACAATCGTCATTTTCGGCTCCGCCAGAGTGCGGGAGAATGGCCAAGGACGGCAGCCGTTTTGGTATGAACAAGCGCGTAAATTCGCGCATATTGCTTCGTTGCAAGGCGGCGCACTCGATGGGCATGGCGGGCAACGCGACAACGTTATCTGTACCGGCGGAGGCCCCGGCATTATGGAAGCAGCAAATCGTGGAGCGCAGGAGGCCGGAGCGCCATCTATCGGCTTGAATATCACTCTGCCACATGAGCAGATGCCGAATGCATATTCAACGCCGGAACTGACATTCCGTTTTCACTACTTTGCCATGCGCAAAATGCATTTTGCCATGCGTGCCCGTGCGCTTGTAGCTTTTCCCGGCGGTTTTGGAACTTTCGACGAATTGTTCGAAATTCTCACTCTGGTGCAAACCGGCAAGGCTCCAAAGGTGCCGGTGGTGTTGTTTGACCGCGCCTATTGGCAATCGGCCGTTGGCTTCAAAGCCATGGTTGAAGCGGGTGTCATTGCAGCTACAGATCTGAAGCTATTTCATTTCGCTGACACCGCCGAAGAAGCGTGGCAACATTTGTTTGATATGCAAAACGCTGTTTGAGCATAGACAAAGCGGGATGTTTGGGCCGCCTTTTTGGGTTATATGATTGCATGATTTCAGATGCCCTCGCCGCCATTCGTCAGGTTTTGACACCATCTTACCGCACTGTGCTCTGGAAGGTGCTGGGACTGACACTTGCCATACTGGCTGTTATTGGTGTCGCTGCTTTCAAGACGCTGGAAATCTACGGCCTGCCATCCAACGTCTGGGCCGCATGGCTTGTGTCCATTCTCAGCGGCTTCGGGCTGCTAATTGCGATTATTTTCCTCATTCCGCCCGTGTCGATGGCCGTCGCGGGCTTCTTTCTGGACGAGCTTGCGGAATTATGCGAGCGGGACATTTATCCAGCCGGAGAAACTGGCAAAGCCTTACCCACAGGACAAGCGCTCGGTCTCGCGCTGCGGTTCACACTTATCGCCGTGTTGGTAAATCTCGTGGCGCTGGTTTTGCTGTTAATACCCGGACTGAACATCAGCGTATTTTTGTTTGCCAACGCTTATTTGTTTGGCCGGGAATATTTCGAACTGGCTTCGCTCCGGTTTATGCCTCTGCCTCAGGCACAGGTTTTGCGGCGCGCCAAATCTCTGAACATCTATGCGGCCGGCTTTCTGATTGCACTCTTGGCCTCAGTTCCGCTCCTGAATTTGCTCACGCCTTTGATGGGCACAGCTTTCATGGTCCGCAGAGTCAAACGGTTGCGAAATATCGAGCCTAAACGGATTTCGTAATTTCAAGCGGAGCCCCGCAGAATTTAAACCTGCGCGGCGCGCGTATGATCAAACTCGCCCGTTTTGCGATAGCGGTGCAAATAGCCTGCCGCGGCTGCCTCATAGGCCGTTGGCTCAATTCCCAGACTACGGAATGTGCGCCCCTCAGTGATGGCAGTATCGGACACGATATTGTCGTTGCGCAAACGCTCAACTTGATCACGCGTGGTCAGGAATTCGTCCGGCAACAGCCCGAGTGATAAAAACTTACCGACTTCAGTGCCAAGCGCCATGATTCGCGCACCTGCGAAAGGAATAGGCACCAAAAGGCGCTTACGGTTCGTTTGCGCGCAGACATATTGCATAAGTTTTTTAAAGCTCGCCACCTGAGGCCCGCCAAACTCATAGGTGGTACCGGGCGTGCCTTTGCCATTTGCTAAAGCCACAAAAGCCTCAGCAATATCACCGACGAAAACCGGCTGAAATTTGGTTTCGCCACCACCAATTAAAGGTAACGCAGGCAAAATTCTCGCCAAAGATGCAAAGCGGTTGAAGAACGTATCTTCCGGCCCGAAAATGACTGAAGCGCGGGTGATGTAGGCTGCCGGAAAGGCCTCGCGCACCGCGGCTTCCCCGCGGCCACGGGTTTGATCCGCAACCGACTTCGAGGTCTCATCCGCACCGATAGCCGACATGTGTATCAAAGCGGGGACACCGGCTTCAGCAGTCGCCATCGCGATGGCACGTGCGCCGAAAATATCAATGGCTTCAAAGGTTTGACGCCCGCTCTGAGTGAGAATTCCAACCAGATTGATCACCAGGTCGGAGCCCGCAACGGCGCGTGTTACCGAGGATGGAAAGCGGATGTTGGCCTGCACAGCCTGAATTTGACCGACACCCCCCAAGGGCTGCAAATGGAATGCGAGGTCGGGACGACGAACCGCGACCCGGACACGCCAGCCTGCTTTGGCGAAGGCCCGCACGGCATGACGACCGACGAACCCGGATCCACCGAAAATTGTC
>JANXSV010000063.1 GCA_025356505.1 Methylovirgula sp. | reverse complement strand
TTCCAAGCCATTGTTAGCGCCCGAAGCATTTGTTGCCTGCGCGTAGGCCGAACTTACGCCAATAGGCGCAAGCAGAGCGAGCAAAACAGCGCCACATTTCAAAGTATTCATTTTCATATCGATTCTCCATCAGCAAAAATTTGTAAACTCTGCACGTTGCGCAAAATATAGAACTCAATCATTCGATGATTGATCTGCTCTATATTTGAATTTTTCTGCGTATACAGGCATCACGGTTGGTAAACCCGCGGCTACGGATTAAGTTCCATCTGAGATGCAAAATTATTTGTTGAATTATTTTTGTTTCGCTGCGAGGGCGCGAAAATCTATCGGGAATGGCCGCGACCTGCTTAGGCGGCAACTTGCTCGCGCGCAATCAAAGCCAAGGCGTCTCTCAGCACCTGCAAGGTTGCGCCGGGCTTGGGAGCCTCAGTGGACAGGTGACGCCGATAGAACCGTGCGCCGGGCCTTCCGGGGAACAGACCGAGCAAATGGCGAGTGATATCGGCGAGGCGCGTTCCGGCCGATAATTCTGCCTCGATGTATGGAAAATAGGCCTCTAGCGCAGCAAAAGCGTCTTCATATTGCGCGGGAACACCATAGATCTGCGGATCCACCCCAAGTAGGAGTTCCGGATTGTGATATGCGGCGCGGCCCAGCATAACGCCGTCGAGCGTCTCCAAATGTGGTATTGCCGCCGCGAGAGTGGCAAGGCCGCCATTCAACAGAATTGGAAATTCAGGATTTTCAGACTTGATCTGGTGCACGAGGTCATAATCGAGCGGTGGTATGTCACGGTTTTCCTTGGGGCTCAATCCTTTAAGCCATGCCTTTCGCGCATGAATCGTGATCTCATCCGCCCCGGCGGCGACGCAGCTTGCAACAAATTCCCGTAGCGCAACTTCAGGATCCTGATCGTCGATGCCGATGCGGCATTTGACAGTTACCGGAATTTTCACGGTCGCTTTCATCGCCGATATGCACGTCCCGACAAGGTCCGGCTCTGCCATGAGGCAAGCACCGAATGCGCCGTTTTGAACTCTGTCCGACGGACAGCCGCAGTTGAGATTGACTTCGTCATAGCCGCGCTCCTGCGCCATGTGCGCGCATGCGGCCAGATCCTGAGGGTTAGACCCGCCCAGTTGCAGCGCCACTTCATGTTCGGCATGCGAATATTTCAAAAGCCGCTCGCGCGGGCCGTGGATCAGAGCGCCGGTGGTGACCATCTCTGTGTAGAGACGGGCGCGGCGCGACAACAGGCGGTGAAACACCCGGCAGTGTCGGTCGGTCCAGTCCATCATAGGCGCAACGGCGAATATTTTGGGCACGTGAAGAGTGTCTTCCTTTCTTGTCTGACATAGCGCGGAAATAAGCCGCTTACCTATGAGGTGGCTTTCCTCACTGACGTACTGGCAGCAATTCCCGCTTCCTTTCGGATCAAAGAATTTGATAGGCCTCCTGCTGTCAGTTTTGAAAGTACATATTCTTGCGATTGGCGAGCATCAAGCGCTGAATTTTCTATGTAACCCAATTCCTTCTCCCTATCGTCTACTCCGGAGATTTCGTGTCGCAGGTCATGCAGTATTTGATTATAGAAATACGTCGCCCAATAGTAGGCGTACCAATCGCCCCACTTTTCAAAACCCTCTTTTGAACCCGGAACTTGCTCGATCACGATCTTGCTAAGATAGCCCGCTTCAATCACAAAGGTTTTATCTCGGGAACGAACGATAAACGTCTGCATCATCATGGTCGCAGTAGCGATGATGCAGCTGTATGTCTCAAATGTCTTCAGTGACTTCTCGCTTAGATACAGCCTCATAAGAGTCTGATCGATTTCTCCGAGCCGTTTCAGCTTCTCTTCAACTTTGACTGGCTTGAGCAGCGCATCTACCAACTCGTAAGTCTTCGGATCCCCACCGTCCTTGAGCATAGCGTCGGTATCGAGAACTTTCATGTATTCGATCAGCAAAGAGAATTGGGCTAGAGCATGGCGAATACGCAGCATGTCTTCGGCTGCCTGAAGTCGCTTTGCCTGAAGTGCATTGTCATGATCTCGGCGCGCGGAAAGCAAGGCCGAACGAATGTGCTGCAGCTCGCTCTCATTATTTCGAAGTTCGGCCTTGAACCCCTCAAGCCGCTTTTCGAAGTGAAGATCAATGTTCTTCGAGACGAACTTAAACAAGGCATCACGAAATAGGTAGGCACAGATCGCTATGATCCCCGCGTTCGCCGCTAACCCAAATAGCCACTTCAAAAACTCCACGATGCTGTCCCTCCCCTCGGCCAGCAGCAAGGACACCTGCTGAGCCGGACCGAAATTAGCATGGAGCCGCACGGTTACTAGTTCTTTAGTGCTGGTTGTTGGCAGAGAATATTACTCTCTTTGCATAGGTCGCTTTGCGTCATGCACTCAAAAGCTGCTAAAATGCTAATTAAAAAACACTTTCAATTATTAAGAACTGTCGATCCAGTCCATCATCGGCGCAACGGCGAATATTTTCGTGGTGTCGGTCATCGCGCAATCCTCTGCACCTATTGCGGCAATTTCGTCAAGTGCACCGTTTGCGAGCCAGCCGCGGCATGAAAGTGCACCAAAGGCTGTTTGCGCACTTATCTTGACCACAACGTCGGGTTTCGCCAGGCTTCATAAGACGATAAGAAAGTCGTGAGATACTGTATGTTGATATTCACGCCTTTTTGCATAAGCACCAACTCCGGGACCCATATGAGCCGAACGATTTTGATCTTGAACGGGCCAAATCTCAACCTGTTAGGGATGCGGCAGCCCGAGATTTACGGGCACGAGACGCTTGCAGATGTGGAGGCTAGCTGCCGTGCGCTTGGTAAGGAGCTGGATGTGGGGCTGGAATTTCACCAGTCCAACCGCGAATATGAAATCATCGATTGGATTCACGCCGCGCGGGAGACTGCTGCCGGTATCATCATCAATCCGGGGGCTTTCACCCATACATCTGTAGCAATTCTCGATGCGCTCAACACCTTTGAAGCGCCGGTGATTGAGGTTCATATTTCCAATGTCTACAAGCGCGAAGAGTTTCGCCACCATTCTTTTATTTCGAAGCGAGCGGATGCTGTAATGGCCGGTTTCGGCGTTCACGGCTATGTCTTGGCTCTGCGGCACATGGCGCGCCTGTTGACTGCGCCGCGCTGAAGTCTGCTCGCGCGCAAAGTCCGATCAGGTCCGGAACTTGGTTAGTAAAGTTTCCGCACCTTCGATCAGCAGGGCCGCATCGATACCAACTGCCGTAAATAAGGTGCCGAGCTCGATACATCTGCGGGCAAAAGCATTGTCCATTGTCAGGATGCCAGCTGGTTTTCCTGCGGCGCGGATTCGGCGAATCGCATTTTCCACCTTCGCCACCACGTCCGGATGCGCAAGATTTCCGACATGCCCGAGGCTTGCGGCGAGGTCTGCGGGGCCGATAAAGATGCCGTCGACCCCGTCAACGCTGGCTATGGCCTCGATATTGTCGAGCGCTGTTTGCGTCTCCACTTGCACAAGCAGGCACAGTTCCTGTTCAACCACATTCGTGTAGTTTTTGATGTGGCCGAATTTTGTCGCGCGGGTGAGGCCGGAAACGCCGCGCACGCCTGCCGGCGCGTAGCGCATCGCGGCCACAGCGCTGCGGGCTTCCTCGGCATTCTGCACATAGGGTATCATCAAAGTCTGGACACCCAGGTCGAGAAAACGCTTGATTAACACCGTGTCATTGCTGGCTGGCCTGACAATGGCCGTGAGATCATAGGGCGCGACGGCTTGCAATTGTGCCAGCACAGTGAGCGGGTCACCCGGGGAGTGTTCCGTATCGAACAACAACCAGTCATAACCTGTCCCAGCGAGAGCTTCGGCAGCATATGCGCCTGGAAGCGAGCACCACAGACCAATTTGCTGACGGTTATCTTGAAGCGCGCGCTTAAATTTGTTCTGGCCCAATTGCATTTGTCGTCTCCGAAAGCCCGATAAAGCTGATTTCCATGATTTTACACGGCGCTTCTCGCTTAGACTATCAACAGACGCCACCAACACGCCAGTGGCAATTGGATGGGGGAGCCAGATCGAGCGCGTGATGTTTTTGCAGCGCCCAAAAAAATGCGTGGCAAAAACTGCCACGCATTCAGGATCGCGATATGTGCCTTCAGACTTATTCCGCAGCTTTGGCCTGCAACGTCGGATAGTCGACATAGCCTTTCGGGAAGTCCGAG
>JANXSV010000005.1 GCA_025356505.1 Methylovirgula sp. | reverse complement strand
GACGCGGCTCCGCTTGAAGCGGAGACGGCTCAACCTCAGCCCGCAGGGTCCCGACTGGAAATGCGCTTACCCGGCTCCGATGCCGCGCGCTCGCAAGTTCAGCCAGCATCGCAAGTTCAGTCTGCTTCACCAATGCAGTCTGCTTCGCAAGCCAGCGCGATCGAACAGGCGCTCGAAGCTGAACTTTCCGGTCAACCCTCCTTAAACGAACCAAGCCTGAAGCTGCCACATGTCTCCGCCGCTCAGACTGTCTCGACCAGCCCTGACGTTCTCGCTCTGCCCACGCCAGGCGCGGCCACTCTCAAGCTGCCTGAGGCCAACAACACTGAAAAGCTGATCGCTCCAGAGGCCCGCAAGCAGGAGGCACGTCAACTGCCTCACGCGTCCGCATCGCCCGCAAATGACGACCGTAAAGCCGTTGCCCAGATCATCCAAACCATGCAGCGCCGCCCGAGCCGCGCGCCGTTTTTGCTCGCCGTCGTGATATCGGCTCTCTGGCTGGCATTGACCGGATATTATGTGGCGCAGCAAGCAGGCATCACGACACTGGCCGGAGCTTCAGGGGTGATCAACGACATCCGGTTGCCATTCTGGACATTATTGGCCATCGGGCCGGTGCTGTTTTTCTTTGTGACTGCAGCTTTGGTGCGCCGCGCGCAAGAAATGCGCCTTAGCGCGCAAAGCATGACCAAAGTGGCGATGCGGTTGGCCGAGCCTGAAAGCATCGCGGGCGAGCAAGTTGTCACCTTGTCGCAAGCCATTCGCCGCGAAGTCGCCTCCATGGGCGATGGCATAGAGCGTGCGCTCGCGCGCGCCTCTGAACTCGAAACCATGGTGCGCACCGAGGTTTCTAACCTCGAACGCTCCTACACCGACAACGAACGCCGCATCCGCGTCCTTGTCGACGGCTTGTCCAGCGAGCGAGAAGCCATTGTAATTCACTCAGACCGTGTCCGCACAGCCATTTCCGGCGCTCATGAAAGACTTACCGGCGATCTCGACGCCGCGTCACAACGCATAGCCGAGCGCGTCAGCGAAGCGGGCAACCGCGTGACAAATTCTCTTGGCTCGAAGGGCGAAGAGATTTTCATGGCGCTCGACAGCACCGGTGCGGACATCGTCTCCAGGCTTTCTACCCAGAGCACAGACATCGTCGGACAGCTTAATTTCGCGCGAGATGATATCGCTCAGTCTATCGAGTCTAAAATCGGTGCGCTCGACGAGCGCTTCCGCGCGTCCAGCGCAGACATACTCGCGCAACTCGGCTCCGTGGGAGAAGACCTCAACGTGCGCCTGGCCGCGACCGGTTATTCCATCGCCAGCAACGTATCGCACCAGAGCGACGCCCTTACACAAAGCCTCGCCGCCACAAGTGCTCAATTAGACGAAATTGTTGGCGTCAAAGGCGAGGCCTTGGCGGAACGCTTGGCGCACTCGGGCAACCATGCTGCTTTGTCGCTGAACGAAGCCGGTGACCGTATCGCCGCACTCATCGAAGATAAGACCGCAGCAACACATGACGTGTTCAACGCCTCGGGCGAAGCGTTCACGGCCATGATCGATCAGCATCATAGCCACGTTCATAGCGAACTTGTCCGTCACTCGGGCGCTCTAGCCGACCACTTCACCCAGGCGGCAGACCATGCCGTCTCCAATATGGGTGAATTTTCCACCCATATGCAGACCGGCTTGCAGTCAACGATCGAAGAGGCCGCGAAAACACTCAATCACCACTCTGACCGCTTTGCCGAAACGTTGGATGGAACCGCAAACCGCTCGATCACTGCGATGGTGACCCACGGCAACAATTTCCACGATACATTGCGCACAACGGCAGATACGCTGCTCCGCAATCTGAACAATCACAGCTCGGCCTTCGATACGCACCTCACAGCTGCGAGCGAACATGCCGTCAACACCATCCAAACCCGCGGCGACGCCTTCCATGATCGCTTCAAAGTTACAGCCGATGGAGCGCTCAGCGCCCTTGATTCGCATGTGAACGCGCTGGACAGTCGCCTTGCCGCTTCCAGCGCCAACGCCGTCGGTGCCATCCAGCAGCACGGCGACGCATTTCACACCGCCTTCAAAGCCACTTCGGAAGAGGCTGCTTACGCGCTCGATCACCACGTCAACACGCTTGAATCACGCCTTGCGGACGCTAGCGCCCGTGCAGTTGACTCAATCCAAGTTCATGGTGATGGCTTCCGCAGCGCCTTCGGCTCTACCGCCGATGCGGCTATCGAGGCCCTCAACCACCATATCGGCAGCTTTGACAGCCGCCTGTCGGAGACAGGCGCAAACGCGGTTGCGGCCATCCAGGTCCAGGGCGATGCGTTCCATACGCAATTCAAGTCCACAGCAGACGGCGCGGTTGCGGCCATACAGGTCCAGGGCGATGCGTTCCATACGCAGTTCAAGTCCACAGCAGATGGCGCGCTTGAAGCCATCACCGCTCAGGGGACGCAGATTGACGGACGCCTTGCGCAAACCGGCGCGCAGGCTGCGGAGGCCATTCGCCTGCACGGCGATGCATTCCACGATCATTTCCGCCACACGGCGGAAAGTGCGCTCAACCTGCTTGGCGAAAACGGTGCTGCTTTCAACGCGCAGTTCGCAGATACGGCGCAGCATTCTCTCGATGCCTTCAACGAGCGGGCCGTACACCTCGATCAGAATTTTTCGCGCACGGCGGCGGAAGCCGTCGCCGCGATCGGCACACATGGCGACCGCGTCAACGAGACCCTGGCGCAGCGCCTCAACACCTTTGAAGATGCGATCCTGCGCCACGGCGGCGAACTCGCAAACCGGATTACCACCCACTCGGACCGCATCACCGCAACAGTCGACTCCAAGCTCGGTGCCGTCGATGCGGCGTTCACTGTCCATGGTGAGGCTTTCCTTGACCGGCTTGACGCCCGCACTCAAAATACGTCTGCACAGCTTGAAGCGCAGATCGTCGAATTTGAGCAGCGCGCCGCATCGAAATCTCAGGAGATCTCACACTCTCTCGATACGCTTATCTCCAAGATCGACTCAGGTCTCGACACCCGTTCGCATGCCTTGAACGATATGCTTGCCACCCGCGCGCAGGATGTGGCGCGCGTGCTCGGCGAAGGCGGCCGCGAAGTTACCCGCGCGCTTGACGCCAAGGCCATCGAGATCGACCAGATATTGCTCACCCGCTCAACGGCGCTCACCGAAACTTTGTCGAGCAAGGCGGAAGAAATCAACCGCACTCTTGGCGGCCGCGCCACTGAAATCGCCGGCACGCTTGATGAACGCATCGGCTCATTCGAAGAGCGTGTCGTGCGGCGTCTCGATGCTGTCTCATCAGAATTGGACATTCGCGGCCAATCTGTAGCCGATCTGCTGCGCTCGCGCGCCGGTGAAATTGACGCCATGCTCATCAATCATGCTGAACAGCTCAATTCCGGAACTTTGACCGTACGCGGTTTGCTGGAAAACGAGGGTTTAGGACTTGTTGAAGCGCTCAATCAGCGCGGCGGCGACGTTGCCCGCGAAATTGCCCAGATCGGCGATTTGGTCACCCGCGCCATCGAATCGCGCGGATCGTCCATCGTGTCGCATCTGGCGCAAAAACAGGGCGAACTCACCAGCGCCATCGACGTCTCAAGCGCGTCTTTGCGCGACAACATCGACAACCATGCCGCAGTTGCCGTCGCCTCTGTT
>JANXSV010000379.1 GCA_025356505.1 Methylovirgula sp. | reverse complement strand
GCTTTCCAATGAAGCCGAGGAGCAGCTTGAACCCGCCCGGGAGATCATGGCGGATGAAGCTGCCACTTGCGCTTTATCTGCCTGGAATGGCATGTTGGTGGCGCGGTTGCTTTCACGCGATGCGCAAAGTCTGCGGGCGGCTATAGCCAAGCTGGTGTCGCATTTGCGCGGTGCCCCCATGCCGAGAGTGTGGCAATGTTAACGGCGGCAAAAATTAATCGGACAAAATCATGAACCTCACTCCCCGTGAAAAAGACAAACTCCTCATCAGCATGGCAGCTATGGTTGCGCGCAACAGGCTAGCGCGCGGCGTCAAGCTGAACCACCCCGAAGCCATTGCCCTGATTACCGATTTTGTGGTTGAAGGCGCGCGCGATGGCAAAAGCGTCGCGCAGCTGATGCAGGAAGGCGCGCGCGTCATCACCGCCGCGCAGTGCATGCCCGGCATCGCCGAAATGATCCACGATGTGCAGGTTGAGGCCACCTTTCCGGACGGCACAAAGCTGGTCACCGTTCACGAACCGATACGTTAAGGAGCAAGATGTGAAAATGAAATTTGCCCTCCCCCTCGCCGTTTTTGCCCTCATCTCCACCCCCGCCTTCGCCCATGTCGGACAGGGTGAAACATCTGCCTTTGCTGCTGGCCTCGCGCATCCGTTTACGGGCGCAGACCATGTGCTGGCGATGCTCGCTGTTGGCGTCTGGGCAGGCTTTTGCGGCGGTAAGGCCCGCTGGATTTGGCCTACAACATTCATAGCCGCACTTATGGCGGGCGGCGCGGTGGGCATGACCGGCTTTATGCTGCCGATAGTGGAGCAGGGCATTCTGGCTTCGGTTCTGGCTTTAGGTTTGGCGCTTGGCCTTGGGCTTAGAGCACCCCTCGGCTTCGGAGCGGCACTCATCGCCGTAGCGGGTATCTGCCACGGCTTCGCACATGGTGCCGAAGCGCCCCTGACCGGCGGCGGCGCGCTTTATGTTGCAGGTTTCGTGCTCGCTTCAGCGCTCCTTCACTCCGCCGGATTAGTTTTGGCAAGCTCGCCACGCCTTGCCCGCTGGGTTGGCGTGATCGTGCTTGCGGGCGGTGCTGCGTTTGAGTTTGGAGCCTCGCTATGATTCCCGGCGAAATTATTTCCCCCACAGGCGATATCGAACTTAACGCGGGCCGCGAAAAGCTCACCCTTCAGGTGTCAAATTCTGGCGACAGGCCAATTCAAGTTGGCTCGCACTATCATTTCTTCGAGACCAACGCGGCGCTGAAATTTGACCGCGACGCGGCCAAAGGCTTCCGGCTCGATATCGCCGCCGGAACCGCCGTGCGGTTTGAACCGGGGCAAACCCGCGAGGTGCGCCTTGTGGCGCTTTCCGGCAAACGCGAAATTTACGGCTTTAGACAACTGGTGATGGGGAAATTATGAAAACCACTCTCTCCCGCGCCGCCTATGCGCAAATGTTTGGCCCCACGGTCGGAGATAAAGTGCGGTTGGCAGATACCGTACTTTTCATCAAGGTCGAGAAGGATTTCACCACCTATGGTGAGGAGGTGAAGTTCGGCGGCGGCAAGGTGATCCGCGATGGCATGGGTCAATCTCAGGTCACCAATGCTGCTGGCGCGGTAGATACCGTCATCACCAATGCGCTCATCGTCGACCATTGGGGCATTGTCAAAGCCGATGTCGGCCTCAAGGCAGGCAAGATTTTCGCCATAGGTAAGGCCGGAAATCCCGATATTCAGGCGGGCGTCAACATCATCATCGGACCCGGCACGGATGTGATCGCGGGTGAGGGCAAAATCCTCACCGCCGGCGGATTTGACACGCATATTCATTTCATCTGCCCGCAGCAGATCGAAGATGCGCTGATGAGCGGCGTCACCTCGCTGTTAGGCGGCGGCACCGGCCCTTCTGCGGGCACAAGCGCCACCACCTGCACGCCGGGCCCATGGCATATCGCGCGGATGATCCAAGCTTTTGACGCTTTTCCGGTAAATCTTGGCGTCACCGGCAAAGGTAACGCCAGCCTGCCTGCGCCCTTGATTGAAATGGTCAAGGCGGGCGCCTGCGCGCTCAAATTGCATGAGGATTGGGGCACCACTCCCGCCGCCATCGACAATTGCCTGTCCGTCGCAGATGATTTTGACGTGCAGGTGATGCTACATTCCGACACGCTCAATGAAAGCGGCTTTGTCGAAGACACCATTGCCGCCTTCAAGGGCCGCACGATTCATGCCTTCCATACCGAAGGCGCTGGCGGTGGCCACGCACCCGATATTATGAAGGTTGCGGGGCTGGAAAATGTGCTGCCCAGCTCGACAAATCCGACGCGGCCGTTCACTGTGAACACGCTCGACGAACATTTGGATATGTTGATGGTCTGCCATCATCTCTCGCCGAGCATCCCCGAGGATTTGGCCTTTGCAGA
This sequence comes from Methylovirgula sp., assembly GCA_025356505.1. Lineage (GTDB taxonomy): Bacteria > Pseudomonadota > Alphaproteobacteria > Rhizobiales > Beijerinckiaceae > JANXSV01. The sequence goes on along the minus strand of JANXSV010000379.1, from coordinate 2,041 downwards.
GAGCCGCATCCGTAAGGAAACCATCGCGGCGGAGGATATTTTGCACGATCTGGGCGCACTTTCGATGATGAGTTCGGACAGTCAGGCCATGGGCCGCATCGGTGAAGTTATCATCCGCACTTGGCAAACCGCGCATAAAATGAAGGTGCAGCGCGGAAATTTGGCACAGGACGTCGGCACGGATAGCGATAATTTTCGGGTAAAAAGATACATCGCCAAATATACCATAAATCCCGCCATCGCGCACGGCGTCTCCAAGCTCATAGGTTCGGTTGAGCCGGGCAAAATGGCTGACCTTGTTTTGTGGGATCCGGCGTTTTTCGGTGTTAAACCGGCAATGATCATCAAGGGCGGCTCGATTGTCGCCGCGCCGATGGGCGATCCGAACGCCTCGATTCCAACCCCGCAGCCGGTGTATTACCGGCCGATGTTTGGTGCTTTTGGCCGCAGCCTTACCGAAAGTTCGGTCATCTTCACCTCACAAGCGGCCATAGACGGCGGCCTGCGGGCGCAACTCGGCACGCAAAAGCACATGGTGGCGGTGGAAAATACCCGCTCCGGCATCACCAAGAAGAGCATGATCCATAACGACGCCACGCCGAACATCGAGATCGACGCTGAAACCTATGAGGTGCGCGCTGACGGCGAATTGCTGGTGTGCGAGGCGGCGACAGAGCTGCCAATGGCGCAGCGTTATTTTATGTTTTAGGGTCGAAGTAGCGTTGTTTTTAACAAAGGAAACCTATGCGCTTTTCAGACCGAATTGGAGCAACCGCTCCGTCGACACTGATACAAGATAATTCGATAGATGACGCCTTGCGCAATGGATTATGGCAAAGTATTTATGAGAACTATCTTGATATAGATTCGTTTAATTACATCTACAAGGATGATATTGGAGCTATTGAATCTTTTATTATGTTTGTTTTAAAAAAGTTGCACGTAGACATATTTAAATTATCAAGTGATAACGTTGTATACGGTGCGAAAAATAACATAGAATCGTTAAGACGTTATTTTTTTGCGTGCGAATGGCATGAATGCTTCAATATTATTGAATTTTATTTGGGCGTAAAGCCTCCATACGAAAGTAAGGCAGATTTCGTAAAACGAATAAACTTTTTCCTCGAGCGTGAGCGATCTGCCTTCCGCATAATCGAAAATGTTCTCTGTCGACTTTCCGATCCGGTCGAAGTTGAATCTGTTGATGCCGCTCTTGCAATTTCAGACAAATATGGGGGCGCAAGAGGACACATAAAGAAGGCCGTTGGGCTTTATTCAAAACGTCCGGAACCGGATTTTGCGAATGCCATTAAGGAAGCTATTTCGGCAGTAGAGGCTGCCGTAAGAATTGCGACGAATAATGACAAAGGAACACTCGGACAGATGGTTAGTAAGTTAAAAGAAGAAGGCAAACTGCATCCGGCCATGTCGTCAGCAATTTCCCAACTTTATGGCTACGCATCAAACGAGCAAGGAATTCGGCATGCCTCCACTGGGGCAAGCAAGATTGACGAAGCAGAAACCCGGTTCATGCTAGTGACATGCAGTTCAATCGTCAGCTTCATTGTTTCAAAATTTGACGTTCAATAGGGTCTCTATGAAAGCCACCACACACATCCCTGCTGCGCTGGTTAATCCGGCAGACGTGAAAGACCGCGTTTTGCTCGATCATCATGAGCGTCACCGGCGGCGCTTCATGCTGACAACGGTTTCTGGCGCGGAGTTTTTGCTCGATCTCGAAGCAACAGTGGCGCTGCGCCATGGCGATGGCCTGCGCCTGGAGGGTGGCGGCGTCATTGTCGTAGAGGCTGCGCCGGAGCAGCTTTTGGAAATCACCTCGCCAAATCCTGTTCGCTTACTCAAAGCCGCTTGGCATATCGGCAACCGCCATACGCCTTCCGAGCTCACCAAAGACGCCATATATCTGGCTGCGGACCATGTTTTGGAGCAGATGTTGCGCGGGCTTGGCGTCGAGGTCAAAACAATCACGCGCCCGTTTGACCCTGAACGCGGCGCCTATCATTCGCATGGTTAGTCC
>JANXSV010000368.1 GCA_025356505.1 Methylovirgula sp. | reverse complement strand
AAATTTGCTGTGCCAACACGCCACAAAGGCGTCCGCTTCCGCAATACCCAAGCGCGCCAGAACCTCAACGCTTTTGTCCAGCGGGACCTTGTCTCGCTCGAAAACATCGAGGGCAATGGCGATCCAATGTCCCGGCGGCGTTGAAGACAGCATGGGATCATCGGACCAGAAACGCGCGATATCGCGTTGGTCCTGTGTGAGGTTTTGTTTGGTCTGCGAAACTTCGAGAGCCTGCCGATAAAATTCTGAAGTTTTGTCCTCGCTGTAAACAGGCGGCGATGGCAGCGGGCACGAAGCGCCTGCCGGTATCGCAAAAGTGCGGTTTTTGCCCCATCCGGGCAGAAGCGGCTTTTGTTGCTGGATAACGAGGCTGGTCGGCACCCATTTTCCGGGGCCGGACTCGGGCTGATAATCCATGGGAAAGCCCATATTTTCAACCACGGCACCGCCGTCATTCAGCGAATATTGCAGGACATGCGCCGCAATGGCCTTGCCCAACGCTTCGCTACGATGAAAAACAGTGGACGGCACGCCGATCCTCACTCGTTCCTGCATCTGTCGCTCAAGTGCCAGCATGGCGCGTTGGCCGGTTGGTCCGGTATTGCTGAAAAAGCTCTGCGCCGAGGCGGCAATGGCGGCCTGCAGGACCACCGCTTCATCATAAACTTTAGTCGTATCGCGCTTGGGCAATGCTTTGAAATCTCGCAACTGACCGCCAAGGCTGCGCAGGTGTGGTGTACCGCTGGCAACAGACTCAAATGCGACTAATCCCACATATGAAAAAGCCCGGCTGGCGACAGGGGGTGAATAGGTGGGCGTGTGTCGAACAAGTTCTAGAACCAGCTTATACCACCCTTGGAGCACGTCCTGTGCCGACAAAGCTTGGTTGGCATTTGCCGCAGGGGCGACCTTGGCTTCGCTCGCACCTGCCGCTCCGGCTATAAGCAGCACGACTGCAATACATCTCGCCAAAACCCGCATTTTACACTCCAAAACACTCATTATCGCATAAGAATGCAGCTCACCTGTTGGTCGTTTTCGGCCATTTCAGCGCTTCATTCTGTACATTTACGGGCTGCAAAAACGCAAATCCTGCTGTCGCCAGCACGTCCGTCCACTGTATTTACGAGCACCGCCCGCAAACCCGAATCTTACGATCAATCTTACTTTTTATTAGCGGTGGTAGGGACACGTATATTTTAAGTGCTGTCAAGACGTTCAAACAATCAGACCCACGCGCGGCGGCTCCGCACATCCTGTTTCATCTGTGCGCTCTTCAAATGCGTCTTCTGAAAGCGCTTCAATTTTTGAGCGCTGCGCGGCTTTCAGAAATTTTACAGACGCCCATTGACAAAGGTTCATATAATCGGATTATCACGTGCGAGATTGCCAATTGGAACGTTCTAATAGGTAATTGTGCAACGCCGAATTGGACAGATAAAACGATCCATTGTTGGCAATTCAATTGTATCCGGGAGGAACTAAATGAAATTCTCTAAATCACTGGTGCTCGGCACCGCATTGCTGGCATCTTCGGCCTTCTCAACGTTCGCAATGGCAAAAGATGTCGTTGTCGGCGTTTCTTGGTCAAACTTCCAGGAAGAGCGTTGGAAGACTGACGAAGCTGCAATCAAGGGCGCACTCGACAAGGCTGGCGCGAAGTACATCTCCGCTGATGCGCAGGCCTCTGCTGCAAAGCAGCTCACCGACGTTGAAAGCCTGATCTCAAAGGGCGCAAACGTCATCATCCTGCTTGCCATGGACGCCGATGCGATTGCACCAGCCGTTAAAAAGGCTGCAGACGCTGGCATTCCGGTCATCGCCTATGACCGCCTGATTGAAGATCCTGCTGCTCTCTACATCACCTTCGACAACGTAGAAGTTGGCCGCATGATGGCTCGCGAAATCCTGAAGGCAAAGCCAGAAGGCAACTATGCCTTCATCAAGGGTGACAAGGGCGATCATGCGGCCAACTTCTACGTTGTCGAAGGTGATGTAGAGAGCAGCAGGATCTTCAATCAGGCGGTCA
>JANXSV010000354.1 GCA_025356505.1 Methylovirgula sp. | reverse complement strand
TTTTGCTGGTGTCGTCTTCGCCGTTGACACGTTCCTCGCATCACGCGGGAGAGGATTTTGCGAAGCTTCAACAGGCGCGTAAATCGCGTGATCATTCCAATAAAGCAAAATAATGCCTCAATTCCGCACAGTCCGCCGCGTCAGGCATTCGCCTGAACATATGTTCGCGTTGGTTGCCGACGTCGAAAAATATCCCGAATTCTTGCCGCTTTGCACCGGGCTCAAGGTCCGTCGGCGCACAGAGGCCGAGGGCAAATCAGTTTTGCTTGCAGATATGTCGGTGGGCTACAAAGCCATACGCGAGACCTTCACAAGCCGCGTGACGCTCGAACCTTCAGCGTTAAAGGTCTTAGCTGAATATGTCGACGGGCCGTTTAGCACGATGGAAAATCGGTGGTCATTCAAACCGGACGGGGCAGGGTGCAGCGTCGAATTTTTCATCAATTATGAGTTCAGGAGCCGCCTGCTCGGTCTGCTCATGGGGTCGATGTTCGATACGGCGTTCAGGCGCTTTTCCGAGGCGTTCGAGAAACGCGCAGATAAAATTTATGGTATACCTCGAACGGAACTGCGCAAATGAACGCGGTAGAGCGTTGCCATGATGATTATGGCCAGCGCCAGTGGAATTCCAGCCCAGACGCTCTTCCACAAAACAGCGGCAAGCGCGAAAAACCAGCAAAAATTGAGCGCTGTTTCCGCGAGGTTTGCCAATATTGAACCCTTCTGTCTGTAGCCGAAGGTGCGACGCGGCCGCGGCTTTTGTGTCCATAGACAAGCCAGAGTGGCGCTCAGCGCGGCAATAGCGCACGCCAATGCGGTCAATGCGCCCACAGCGAGCGATTGCCGCATCAAAAATATCAGCGGCACCAGAATGATCAGGCCAACCGGCAAGGTCGCTGCAAGTATCTTGGCGCGCAGCACCTGTTGTTTAAGTACCGGTGCTGACGCAACGAGATCGGGTGCGTCTTCTCCCGAAATAGTGATCCAGACCAAACCACTTGCGAGTTGTCCCGCCAACATCGCCAGCATCGGCGCAAGGCCCATTGAGGGCGCCCCGGGAAGTTCCGAGCTTTTCCAAAATGCAAACCCCATCGGGATTATGTAGATAAGCTGCAATAGCACCTGACTGATCAACCATGGATCACGGCTCAACAACCGCCATTCCTTGAGTATCAAAGTGACATTCAGGCCCGAGCGGAATTTGCTGGCCTGCCGTTGTACGCGCGTTTGAAGCACGGCTTTTTCAGTTGCGCCAGCGATAGCTGCCGCCTTGGCGGCGTAGGTTCCGCCGAAAAACCACACGGCGGCTGCAAAGGATACGCCCGCGACCAAGGCCAAAATCAGCAGACTGGAACTATCCCCGAAAATGGCCTTCGCCGGTATCTCGCTTATCTTCAAGTGCCCTGAAGCCGATACCGAGTTCAACCAAGTGCTGGCAGCTTCGACCCAAGAGTCGGGCAAGACGGCCCTTGCTTGGAGCGCAATGAAAGCAGATGCGCCAATCAGGACCGAAAGAATTTGCCCGAAGACGCGCGTATTGCGCGGGCCAATCATGGCAAAAAGCAACATGGTGGCTGCCAATCCGAGCGATGTCGCCAACAAACCCATCGCGACCATGACCGGATAGGCGAGCAGCCAATGCGCCCCGTCAAAAAATGCCATCCAGTTAGAAAGAGGCAGGATGATAAACCCCCACGAGCAAGTGACAGGCACGGCAATTGCCAGCGCCCGAACTGTCAAAACCCGGCGCATCGAAACCGGCGCGGTGAGCAGCAGTTCCATGTCCCCTCGGGAATACAGCGCCTGCGTTACTGAGTTGAGCGCCTGCGAAACCATCCAGGCGAACAGTAAAATGCTTGCCGTCGAGAGTGCGGTGAGTGTTTTGGCATCGAGGGATACGGGTTCAACAGAATAACCAAGGCCAAATGGCAGAGCAATTAAATGGCTTGCGAGCACAAAAAGTAGAATTACGACGGGTACAGGCCACGGCCGCGATTGTTTCGCTTGTGCCGGACGGGAAAATCCGCGACTCCAAAGCCGGATTTCATGCCGCATCAGTTGCGGAATTGACAGGCTGGTGAGGCGGGTATCGACAGCGCTCATGCCGCAATGCCTATGTCATGCCCGCCGGCAACGATTTCCAAGAATACGTCTTCAAGCGAAGAGCCCCCTGCCGTTCCAACCTGGCTGCGCAGTTCAGCCATGGTACCCTCCGCTCTCAACTTCCCATGTTGAATAATTCCTATGCGATCGGCCAGCCGCTCTGCAACTTCGAGGATATGGGTCGTCAAAATGATTGTTGCGCCCATTTGGGCGCGCACCTGTAACAGATCCTTGACCTGTCGTGCGGCGGCGGCATCCAACCCAGTGAGCGGCTCATCAAGAATGAGCAGTTTCGGCTCATGAATCAAAGCACCGGCCAAGGCCGCTTTCTGCTTCATGCCGCGTGAAAAACCTTCGCATCTGGAGTTGCGCTGATCCCAAAGTCCGAGCAACCGCAGCAGATCATCCGCGCGTTTTTGCGCGACAGGCGCGGCAACACCCCAGAGCCCGGCAATAAACTCGAGATATTCGAGCGGCGTGAGCTTATCATAAAGCATGGGGTCATCGGGCAACCATGCGACGATGCGCTTGGCCTCAATCGGGTTTCTGCGCGCATCAATGCCAAAAATATTGATTTGGCCAGCGTCCGGCGCTGTCAATCCGGCCACCATCCTAAGGGTCGTGGTTTTGCCAGCCCCATTTGGGCCGAGCAGGGCATAGAGTTCACCTTTACGCACGCGCAGATTGAGCGCATCGACCGCAGTTTTCTCAAAAATTTTTGTCAGTTCGGTGATTACAAGAGCGTCGGTGTTTTGTTCATTCATAGCGTGTCTCTTCGGCAGTTGTGCCTCAAGCCTAGCCAACCAAAAATGAAAAAAGCGTATTTTACCGCAGCGCTGTCAGCAATAGATCAAGGGCTTGGTTAACACTTGCCATACGCACTTGAGCGCGCCCGATGTCACCAAAACGTCGCTCGACATGCTGCGTGGCCTTGCCACGTCGTGCCAGACCAAAATGCACGAGGCCAACCGGCTTTACTAAGGAACCTCCCCCCGGACCTGCAATTCCGGTAATCGAAACCGCAACGTCGGCCAAGGAGGCCACAAGTGCGCCTTCCGCCATAGCAGTCGCGACCTGAGCGCTCACGGCTCCATAGTTTGAAATCAGCGCGTCATCGACGTTGAGCATGGCAATTTTGGCCTCGTTTGAATAGGTAACGAAGCCGCGCTCCAAAACAGCGGATGATCCTGCAATCTCGGTCAAGGCCGCGCTGACCAATCCGCCTGTGCAGGATTCCGCCGCGGCGATTTTGAGACCGCCTGCTGCATAAGCTTCGATGATCTGGCGCGCAAGTTCTTGAGTTTGGGTCATGGCAGTCTCACCGTTGCGGTGGCGAAAGCTGCGACACCCTCTTTGCGTCCAACAAAACCCAATTTTTCCGAAGTTGTCGCCTTCAGCCCAACCCGATCCAGCGAAATGCCTGCGATTGAAGCGATTTCAGCGCGGATTGCCTCACGGTGCGGACCAATTTTCGGAGCCTCGCACACCAATGTGCCATCCAGATGTGCCAGAACACCGCCGCGCGCGTGCAGGCGCGCAATGGCGTCGGCCAGGAAGACCTTGGACGCCATGCCGCGCCACTGATTGTCGGATGGCGGGAAATGCACACCGATATCACCATCGCCAAGTGCACCCAGAATGGCATCGGTCATGGCGTGCAGAAGCACATCAGAATCAGAATGGCCGTTGAGCTTGTGCGTATGCGCGATTTTGACGCCGCCAAGCCAAATATGATCTCCCGGAACAAAAGAGTGCACGTCATAACCTTGGCCGACACGAATATCTTGCCGCTCGTTAAAAATTTGTCGTTCGGCAATTTCAAAATCATCGACTGTGGTGATTTTCAGATTTCCCGCTGCGCCGGGTACAATGCGAACTGGAAGTCCGGCCCACTCCATCACACTGGCGTCATCCATCAACCCGTCGACTTTCCGGGCAACTGCGGCTTGATGCGCATCGAGGATCGCTTGAAAACGAAACCCTTGCGGTGTCTGCACTGTGCGAAGTTTATTGCGGTTGAGCGTCGCGCTGATCATGCCGGAGGGTGAAACCTCCTTGACAGTGTCGCTGATGAGCAGGGCGGGTACAACGCTGTCGTTTGTCTGGAGGGCTTCGGTAACGCGCTGAACGAGGTCGGATGGTGTCAGAGCACGCGCGCCATCATGGATCAAGACAAAACGCGGGCTCGAATGAACGAGCGCCTGCAGGCCATTGAGGACGCTGGCCTGACGGCTGTTCCCGCCTAGAACAGGCGAGGCGATCCTTTTACGGACGTCGGCACGAACAAACTTCAAAACATTTTCAAAGTCGTCAAATTGATCGGCACCAATCACCGGAATGACGCTGTGAAAGTCAAATGCACAAAATAAGTTCAGCGTACGCGCCAAGACAGGCATGCCGCCAAGGTTTCTGAATTGCTTCGGGATACCGCCTCCGGCCCTTTGCCCGGAGCCAGCGGCCACCACAATCACAGCGATTTCAGCGTAAGTTGTCATGCCTTTGTCTCACATGGTGGGTTGAGTTGGTCAACATCCACATCCCTTTGAACTTGCCACTTTCGATTTATTAAAAAATTGGTTATATATTGGGCATGAATTCGTATGATGAAAAAATAGGCAAATTGCCTGAAAATACGCCGCTACTCCGGATTGGATCGGTCCAATTGGACGGTTGCGCGTTTTTGGCGCCGATGTCCGGTGTGACAGACCTCTACATGAGGCGGATCGCGCGCCGTTTTGGCGCTTCGCTGGTGGTCTCGGAAATGGTCGCGTCCGACGAATATGTGCGTGGCGATGTGGAAACCCGGTTGCGTGCAGAAGGCACGGGCGTGGAGCCTCATGTCGTCCAGATTGCCGGAAGCGTGGGCTACTGGATGGGAGAGGCGGCGCGCCTGGCGGAAGCAAGCGGCGCGGCAATAGTGGACATCAACATGGGATGTCCCGCCAAGCGGGTAACGGGCGGGGCCGCCGGATCCGCATTGATGCGCGATCTCGACCATGCACTTTCCCTGATCGAGGCTACGGTAAAGGCTGTAAAAATACCGGTGACGCTAAAAATGCGGTTGGGCTGGGACCATGACAGCCTCAATGCCGCCGAGCTTGCCCAGAAAGCTGAAAAATCCGGAATTCAGCTGGTGACTGTTCACGGACGCACACGACAGCAATTTTACACAGGTAAGGCGGATTGGCAGGCCATCGCCGCAGTAAAAGACGCTGTCAAAATTCCTGTCATTGCCAATGGAGATTGTTCGACTGTGGCAGACGCCGTGCGCATGCAGCAACTTTCGCATGCCGACGGTGTCATGATCGGACGCTCCGCCGTGGGCAGGCCGTGGTTCATTGGTGAAGTCGCGCATTTCCAGCGCTTTGGGTATGAGCGCGCGGGGCCAAGCGCGGACGAGCGGGCGGCATCCGCGATCGAGCATTTATCGGGACTGGTGGGCCAGATGGGGTCGTTAAAAGGGCTCCGGCACGCGAGAAAGCATCTCGCAGCTTACGCCGAGCGAGCCATATTCGATGGTTTCCACGTTCCTGACCATATCAAAAGCAGCCTCGTGACCAGCGAAAGCGTCGAACATGTCATGGCTCTGCTCGATGAACTGTTTGCTGCACCCGGGTTACGCAACGTTGCTTGATAGGGAAGATCAATCTCACATGATTTCTGAAATATCCAACCAAGTCCTTGGAATCATGCCGCAACCGGTATTGGTTTTAGGCCATGGAAATCGAATTCTTGACGCGAACAGCGCTGCAGAAGCGTTTTTTGAAACAAGTTTTAATAGCCTCAAGCGTAAAACGCTCAAGGATATTGTCGCGTTCGGTTCGCCGGTGTTTTCCTTGGTCGAACATGCGCGGGAGCACGGAGCCTCCATCAATGAATATCGGGTGGACATGTCTCATCCGCGCATTTCGGGCGAACGAAGCGCGGATATTCACGTGGCCCCGCTGCGCGATGCTGGAACCATTCTAGTCATACTTCAGGAACGGACGATTGCCGACAAGATGGATCGACAGCTGACCCATCGCGGTGCCGCGCGCTCGGTTTCCGCATTGGCCGCGATGCTGGCGCATGAAATAAAAAATCCGCTATCGGGCATCCGGGGTGCGGCGCAATTGCTGGAGACGGCAGTGGGCGACGAGGACCGCGCTTTGACACGGCTGATATGCGACGAAACCGACAGAATTGTTAAGCTCGTTGATCGCTTGGAAACTTTCTCCGACGAGCGGCTTTTGAAACGCACCAGCCTTAACATCCATGCTGTTCTCGACCACGTAAAGCGGCTGGCGCAGGCAGGCTTTGCGCAGAACATTCGCTTTGTCGAAAACTATGACCCCTCACTGCCCGATGTGTTCGGAAATAAAGATCAACTCATTCAGGTATTGTTGAACCTCGTAAAAAACGCTGCTGAATCAATAGGCCCGGACAGCGTCAACGGTGAAATTCAGCTGACCACAGCCTTTCGACCGGGCGTAAGGCTGCGCACCGCAGGCTCACCAGTCCCGGTGTCTCTCCCGCTCGAAATCGGCGTGCGGGACAATGGTCCAGGTGTCTCGGCAGACGTCCTTCCGGTTCTGTTTGATCCTTTTGTCACGACGAAAACCTCGGGAACTGGCCTCGGACTTGCATTAGTTGCCAAGATGATCGGTGACCATGGCGGTATTGTTGAGTGCGAAAGCCAGCCACGGCGCACGCTGTTTCGGATCTTACTCCCCATGTCCCTAAAGGAGGAAAGTGAGAGTCGAGGCGTTGATTCAAATGAGGGAATGAGGGCCGGATGAGTTTAGGAACAATTCTCGTTGCCGATGACGATGCTGCAATTCGCACTGTGCTAACTCAGGCGCTTATTCGTGCCGGCTATGAAGTGAGAGCGAGCGCAACTGCGGCTGGCCTCTGGCGTTGGGTGCAATCCGGCGACGGTGATCTGATTATTACCGATGTCGTCATGCCGGACGAAAACGCGTTTGATCTCTTGCCTCGCATAAAGAAAATGCGTCCGGAACTGCCAATCATTGTCATGAGCGCGCAAAATACGTTCATGACAGCCATCAAAGCGTCTGAACGCGGTGCCTATGACTATCTTCCCAAGCCCTTCGACCTGAAAGAGTTGGTTGCTATTGTTGGCCGGGCGTTAAGCGCTCCAAAGGCACCGCGTTTGCATGACACGATGGACGATGGCGACACCATGCCATTGGTGGGCCGCTCGCCCGCAATGCAAGACATTTACCGGGCGCTCGCGCGTTTGATGCAAACAGACCTGACGGTCATGATTACCGGCGAATCGGGGACCGGCAAAGAATTGGTGGCCCGGGCGTTGCATGATTACGGCAAGCGTAAGAAGGGCCCCTTTGTCGCCATTAATATGGCGGCCATTCCGCGGGAACTGATCGAAAGCGATCTTTTCGGCCATGAAAAGGGAGCCTTTACGGGTGCAAATGCGCGCTCCGCCGGGCGGTTCGAGCAGGCAGAAGGCGGCACGCTCTTCCTCGACGAAATCGGCGATATGCCAATGGAGGCGCAAACACGCTTGCTTCGCGTGCTCCAGCAAGGGGAATATACGACTGTAGGCGGTCGCAGCATCATCAAAACCAACGTCCGTATCGTAGCTGCAACGCACAAGGATTTACGGCTCTCCATCACGCAGGGTGTCTTCCGTGAGGATTTGTTCTTCCGGCTGAATGTCGTGCCATTGAGACTGCCGCCGCTGCGAGAGCGCACCGAAGATATACCCGATCTGTTGCGGCACTTTTTTGCTCTGGCCGTCAAAGAAGGCCTGCCGCAGAAAAATATAGATCATGCCGCGCTCGATCGCCTCAAACGCTACCGCTGGCCGGGCAACATTCGCGAATTGGAAAATCTGACCCGCCGACTTGCTGCGCTCTATCCGCAGGAAACGATTAGCGAAGCGCTGGTTGAAGCAGAACTTGGCCAGAATGGTAACAAGGCGCATCACGCCGTGGACGGCCTTAATGGTGCCGCACCGGACATAAGCGCGAACTCCCAACCTGAAGATCTTATGGGCGCAGTGGAGCGCTACATGACGCAGCTTTTGGCAAAATACGGCGATAACCTCCCTCCGCCTGGGCTATACCACCGTGTTTTACACGAGCTGGAAGTGCCGTTGATTGCTGCCACCCTTGTTGCAACGCGTGGAAACCAGATAAAGGCCGCTGAGATACTAGGACTCAACAGAAACACACTTCGCAAAAAAATAAGCGATCTGGATATCAAATTGCTGCGCACCACACGCTAGCTTTCGCCAATCGCCAGACCGGAATATCTGGCGATTGCACTTGTAATGTCGTATTTTCGCAACAATGATGTATTTATACAACATTGCGCATCACAAGAATGAAGCCGTTGAGGCACTTGGGGGAGCGAAAGTGCAGGAGCGGGCGTGGCGTCATCCAAAAATCGAGATGTGACGGCCGTAGGGCCGGAAGATGGCGGCAAACGCACGGTTTCGCGCGTCGGCTTGACCTCGATTGCGATTGCGCTCGTCTCAGCCGTCTCGACATTCATTGTTTTTGCGGGCTATTCGCCAATTCCCCCGACAGATCAGGTCGTGATTGGCCTGTTTATTATTAACATCGTTATTGTTCTAGGACTTGTTGCCCTGGTCGGCTGGGAAGTGCGCAAGCTGGTTCAGGCGCGTCGGCGTGGTGCGGCTGCGGCCAGACTTCATATCCGGATCGTTTCCTCTTTCTCGCTTATTGCGGCAGTTCCGGCACTGGCAATGGCAGTCGTGGCAACCATTACGCTCGATCGCGGACTAAACCCGGTGTTCATGCAGGACGTGCGTGGATTTATTCAAAAAACCACAGAAGTTGCCGATCTCTATCGGCGCGAACAATGTCAGTCTCTCATCCGCGATATGGAGCTCACCGCGTCTGACCTCGACAGGGCGCACCCGCTTTTTGACGAGAACAGAACCTTGTTCCAGGATTTTTTCACGACACGTTCGAGGTTTCTCGGGTTCTCTCTTGCCAAAATTGTAAAGCCGGATGCGAGT
>JANXSV010000339.1 GCA_025356505.1 Methylovirgula sp. | reverse complement strand
GTAGCTGGTGCCGTGGTAACGGAGCCTGGTGGTGTGATCGACTCAAGGCGCTGCCATTATCGGGATTCGGAAGGCCGCCTTGTCAGAAGGTGCTAACCGGCATCTATGTTGATATTTGCAACGGGAGCTCGACCTTTGAATAGAGGTGAGTGTCAACTGATATGAAAGAGCCGCGAGACCTGAATCCTACAAAGGCCTGGCGGTTTTTTTTTGAGGCTCCTGCTTCAGGATCCCTGTACCATGTGCGCTTCGTATCGCGATAGCACGCAGTACTGAACTGTGATTTGAGGAAATGACTTTGGTTGCTGTGGCGCTAAATGTGGCTTGACTGCTGCAGACCGATGGATCGACACTTCTGGATATGATTTTCCGCCGCTTTAACTGGCACCGTCACGTCACCCTAGATCATTGGGTTGGCTATGAAGAGTGACGTTCGGCACGATGCTTCGGTTCAGGCGAATACGAAGTTTGTAGAAATTCGTCGCCCTGCATGGCGCGGTTCACAGTCACTTCAATGCACAAGAGCCTCACTTCAAAAACGTCATTCAATCAACACCAGATCGCTGCTCTTGCCAAGTGACATCAGATTGTGCGGTGTAACGCACGGCGGGGCAAGCGTTCAGAAACTGTTGTCTAGCAAGAAAGGCCAGGTTCTGATGACAGGGAGCTTCAAGCTCTGTATGGCGGTTTTGCTATATATGTTCGGCACATCGTTTCCGTTTAGTGTTTGTTGCGCCCCACCTCAGTTCATGTGGCTGCTGAAAGCTTTAAAGCTGCAAAGCGTGTCGAGCGTCTTGCCGTAACATTTGCTCACGAGGAATGCTTTAGCGACGTTGAGAAAATGATATAAATAAAGATTTTGCGAACCACTAGAACAGCCTAAAGTAATATAGCGCCTTGCCGGTAAACCATGGGCGGGAGACCCTATGTTAAGATGCCATCGACCCCGCCGTTGCCTCGGCCACACCGCACCAAGCTGGATGCTGCAAGCGGTGATGATGGTGACAGCTGTGATGTTGACGGCGCCGGACCTGTTGGCCGCAGAAAGCGGACCGCAGGGCATCACCCAGCCTGTGATTCTACCGGCTTTCAATGCCGACGCTCCTGCCTGTGCCAAGCCACCCGGCCTCGCCAGAACGCTGACTTATGTGCAGGAAAACCAGCGCGAATTTCTCGATGGCGTGCACCACGGCCTTGTAGCCGCCGCGCGCGATAGGGGTTTGACCTATCGCAGGATAACCGTCGAGAACGACGTTCAGGCCGCCATTGCCAATATTCAAGCTTTTCGCAATGACAAGGGCGGCGTATTGGTTGCCACGTCGTCAAACCCTGGCGCCGTCAGTCTTGGCCTCCAGCAGGCCATTTGGTCAGGTGCTTTTGTCGGAACAATTGTCCCGCCTCCAGCCACGCTCATACTGAATGCGCCGCAATATGCCACCGGCAAAGCTCTCACCGACGCAGCTATTGCCCATATCGTGTCGAAGCTTCATGGGAAGGCCGCCGTTGTCCTGTTGACGCAAGACACAATGCAATTCCTCGCCCCTAGATTTGAGGCAATGCGGGATGGCTTGAGCGCCCTTTCCGAAGTGGAGATTGTGGCTGATATTGCACCAAATCCCGTCAACAAAGACGGCGGATACGCAGCGATGAATACGATCCTGCTCGCGAATCCGAATGTTGACGTTATTTTAGGCGCTGATGCGGTGGTTTTAGGGGCGCTCAAGGCTCTACGGGCTGCGGGGAAAGATCGCGCCGATCAATTTTTGCGCGGCATTGACGGCGAGCCTGAAGCTGTGGCCGAAATCAAAAAAGGTAACAGTCCGTTCAAAGCCAGCATCGCGCTGTCTTCGCCGGTTTTTGGATATGCTATGGGCTACTACGGCGCTGATTGGCTCGAGGGCAAGACTGTTCCGCAGGCTATGGATATTCTACCAAGCGCCTTGACGACACAAAACATCCAAAACTATGAAGCTGATCTTGCAAATCCAGCTGCGGTGTTTGCCGATCCGGCGCGCCGTGCCACCTATCTAAAAATGTACGGCAATATTTGTTATGATACGCGCGACCAATATCTGAATTTCCCGTGGTCATCCGAATCTAAATAGAAATGCCGTTCACGCGCAGCAAAAATCTCCGCCTAATCAATTTTAGGCAGCGGGAATGTCATTTTGGCGATCGTGCCCGGGTTGCCTTTTTCATATTTCATTTCTGCTGCCAGTGTTATGGCCATGGCCCCCAGAATCCTTGAACCAAAGCCAGTTCCCTGAGCCTTGGTTAAGGTCTCAGGGCCGACACCATCATCCGCAACCGTCAATTCTGCGCGGTTTTCGCCAAACTCTCTCAACTCGATACGTATCTCCCCTCGTCCTTCGGGATAGGCATATTTCAGCGCGTTAGTGACCCATTCATTCAGCACGACCCCTAGGCTAATGCTCTGGTCAATCGGCATTTTGACCCGGGCAATCCGGCTTTTGAATTCAATCCCGCGCATATCATCTTTGACGGATGTCTGAAGGTGGGACAGGAGGCTGCCCAGATAATCATCAAGCAGGACAAACCGCACATCTCCGGTGGTGTAGAGTTCGCGGTGCACCAAAGCGACGGCATAAATGCGGTCCCGTGTCTCAGCCAGAGCACTCTTTGCCGCCGAATCCCGCACAGAATGGGACTGCATACTCACCAGCGCGGATACCATTGTGAGACTGTTTGCAACCCTATGGTTCACCTCCATCAGTAGAGCCTCAGCACGGTTTCGTGCGTCCGAAAGCAGTTCATTGGCCTTGCCTAAATCATAGGTGCGCTTTCGCACCCGTTCTTCGAGGTGAGAGTTTAAGTCGGAGACTTTCAGCTGCGCTTCAGTCAATCCGCGGGTATATTTCGTTGTGATCTGGGTTACGATTCCAACCACAGCCAAGATTATGAATGCGCTGATGACAGACACCAGCCGCAGGTGCGCCGCTGTCTGCTGTTGCTCAGCAACGCGCTCAAGCAGCCGTTGGTCTGCTGCGCGCACGATTCCGCCGAGGTAGACCATGGCCTCATCCATTAGCGCCTTGCCAAGATCAGATTTGACGACAGCCAGCGCATCTGCATCACGCCGCGCCCGTTGAAGAGCGAGCGTCTTGTCCATCTCCTCAAATTTCTGATCCACCACCTCACTCAATTTTTGGCTCGCACCTTTGAGATCAGGAAAAATCGATATCGCTGACCGGAGCAATTTCATTTGTCGTGCGGCCTGCGTTTTGGCAACGTAAAACGGCGAAAGATACACTTCATTTTTTGTATAGAGAAAGCCCCGCTGACTGGACTCGGCTGTCTCCAAAGCGTGCCGCAAATCAACAGCTTCGGTGCGCAGCGCTACCACATCATCAAAAAGCGTCTGGGTGTGTGCGTTCAGCCAGAATGACGTTGCCAATATCGCCGCAAGAGCAGCGAAACCGATGATAATTGGAAAAATCGTAAGATAGGGACCGAAACTTCGGTTCATTTCATGCCTAAACTTTGCAGTTCTGAATGCTATCGCGTATACGGCGCGAATAAATTACAAAATTATCAGGGCGTGACAAGCCACGTGGTAACGTGCAAGAAGCTGAACCGCTTCGGTTCTCGCACTCGTGTTTTTTATTCGTCACGCCATGGGATTTTGTGGGTCGGCAATGAGCTTGAGTCCGCCGAGAACACAGGAGGCATATCCTTCGGAGTTCTCGCGTTTGCGTTGCGCAAAATCAGCAATGTCGGCATCATGTCCCTCGACGGCCATAGAAGCGAACTTCTCGGCCTTTAGGGCCATCTCAAGCAGAAGGTGCAAGTCAGAATAGCGAGGAAGCTCTTCCGGAGCTTTGTCGATCAACGAATGCGCGAGGCGTCGATTACGAAAGTCGCGCACTCTTCCGAGCGCCGCCTTTTCCTTGGTGCCGTCCACGCCCAACCGTTCAGCCAAAGCCACGAAATCCAAGATGGCTGTCCGACAGGTAGCGCGATCCTGCAAGCGATACTTATTTTCCACATCGCTCAAGGCGGCTGCGACATCGTCCTGATGGGCGCGTCCGGTTGACGTTGGCTGGGTTACCCCCGTAACCCATCGAGCGGCATCGTCCTCCAGGCTGGAGCTAACGCCGTCAACATTGAACAGCGCTGCCAAGACCAATACAGACGCCTTATCCTGTTTATGCGCCGGGCGCTTTACCGGGTCCGACAGATCGAAAATGCGAGCAAGGTCCATCGCCAATTTGAGTGCGAGCGCATTCTGTACGGCGTTATAAGTTTCGGTGAATTTGCTATGCAGTCCGGTCATTCCTTTTGGGATGGTATCGTTACTGGTTTCCATCACCGCATGGGACTGAACAGCAGTTTTGACGTCGTTCCGCAGCATTGGAG
>JANXSV010000308.1 GCA_025356505.1 Methylovirgula sp. | reverse complement strand
CATGCTGTCCACACGGCAGTGAATGAGAACTAACACCCAGTGAAGCTCTGTCAATAAATATTATTTTTAATCAATATGTTAGTGAATATATGAGATCAAATGAGATCATGGAGGATGTTTCAAAATCGTACTACGAATCTGAGGGTCAGAGGTTCGAATCCTTTTGGGCGCGCCAATTTCCTAAACTATTGAAAAAATAGATGTTCAGCGTTTGGAAAAGCGAAAAAGTCACCTTTCTCGCTGACGTCCTTATACAATCCTTATACCGCACATCGCATTGCGAATGGAATGCTTACGCCAAAACCGCCGATAAGGCTGCGATGGAGGCGTTATCATGTCTGATTTGTTATTCGTTCTGCTTGGTGCCGTGATGATTGCGGGCATGGCGGCCTATGTCCGCTTTTGCGCGCGGCTTTAGGAGGCCGCGATGAGCGAAGCTATCCTCGGCCTGATTGTTGCGGCGGGCCTCGCGGCCTACCTGCTTTTCACCCTGATTCATCCGGAAAAATTCTAATAGAGGTGACGCCATGACCGTTATTGGCTGGTTACAAATTGCGCTTGTGCTTGCGGCTGTGCTTGCCGCAGCCGTTCCTTTGAGCACGTACATTGTGCGGGTTTACGGCGGCGAAAAAACCCTGCTTTCGCCTGTCATCGCGCCGCTCGAACGCGGGCTTTATCGTCTTTCAGGTGTCGACCCGCTACACGAGCAGAACTGGCTGACCTATGCTTACGCCATGATAATGTTTTCCGTTGTGGGCTTCCTATCGTTGTATGCGCTGCAAAGAACGCAGGCTTATTTGCCGTTAAACCCGCAGCACTTCGATGGTGTTTCGCCGGGTCTGGCCTTCAACACATCTGTCAGTTTTTTGACCAATACCAATTGGCAAAATTACTCCGGCGAAACCACGATGAGCCATCTCACACAGATGCTCGGACTCACGGTTCACAATTTCATGTCCGCCGCGACCGGACTGGCAGTGGCTTTCGCGTTGGTGAGAGGTTTTGCCCGTTCCGGCGCGTCGACACTTGGCAATTTTTGGGTCGATATGACCCGCATCACTCTGTATATCTTGCTGCCATTTTCGATCATTCTTGCACTTGTTTTTATTGCTCTGGGCATGCCGCAGACCCTTGCCGGTTCGGTCGAGACAACCACATTGGAAGGCGTTAAGCAGGCGCTTTCGATTGGCCCGGTTGCCAGCCAAGAAGCCATCAAGGAGCTTGGCACCAACGGCGGCGGGTTTTTTAATGCCAATTCGGCACATCCGTTTGAAAACCCCAATGCTTGGACCAACATGCTGGAAATATGGGCTATGTTGCTGGTTCCTGTCGCATCCGTATTGGCTTTCGGCCGGGCCGTTGGCGATATTAAGCAGGGCCGCTCCATTCTGATTGTCATGAGCATCCTGCTGATCAGCGGCGTTGGCGTGATCTACTGGGCGGAAAGCAATGGCATTCCCGCGCTCACCAGCCTTGGTGTAGACCAAATGCAAGGCAATATGGAAGGCAAGGAAGTCCGCTTCGGCCAAGCGATGTCGGCTCTGTTCACCGCCGCAACAACCGGCACGAGCACCGGTGCCGTAAATGCGATGTTTGACTCGCTCACCCCTTTGGCCGGGCTGGTGCCGATGTTTAATCTGCTGGCAGGTTGCATCTGGCCCGGTGGTGTCGGTTCGGGACTTTACGGCTTTCTCGTTGTCGCAATCATCGCGGTTTTTATTGCCGGGCTGATGGTCGGGCGTACGCCGGAATATTTGGGTAAGCGCATTGAAACCCGCGAGATGAAGCTGGTGATGCTGGCAATTCTGATTTATCCGGCAATTGTGCTTGGTTTCTCCGGCGCGTCTGTCTTGCTTAAAACCGCGTTGGACAGCCTTAACAATGCAGGCCCGCATGGATTGTCGGAAATTCTCTATGCTTACGCCTCAACCACAGCAAACAACGGCTCAGCTTTCGCGGGATTAAATGGCAACACGCCTTGGTTTAATTCGACGCTTGGCATTGCCATGGTGCTCGGACGTTTTGCTTACATCGTCCCGGTTCTCGCTCTTGCAGGGTCGCTGGCAGGTAAAAAGCGGGCGGCTGCCTCTTCAGGCACCTTCCCCACCACCGGCCCCTTGTTTGTCGGGTTGTTGCTAGGTGTGGTTATCATATTGTATTTATTACAGTATTTTCCTGCATTGGCGCTTGGGCCTATTGCCGAGCATTTCATGATGCTCAATGGCCGCAGCTTCTAGCTCCGCAAGTTTCGTAAAAGATTGGAAATACCATGTCTTCGCAATCCAATACCCAATCGCTTTTCGATTCGCGCATTCTTGGCCAAGCCGCCATCGATGCGCTGAAAAAACTCGATCCGCGCGCCTTGGCCAAAAATCCGGTGATCTTTGTCACTGAAGTGGTCTCAGTTGTTGTCACTGTGTTTTTCTTCCAAGAGCTGGTCACGCACCAGGGTTCGCCTCTGTTCACCGGACAAATTGCCGGATGGCTGTGGTTCACGGTGCTGTTTGCAAATTTTGCCGAGGCCGTCGCCGAAGGGCGGGGTAAAGCGCAAGCTGACTCATTGCGCAAGACCCGCAGTGATACTTCTGCCAAGCGCTATGCCAATCCTCGTGATCTTGACGGGCAGTGTTCCTCTATCAACGCGCTTGATCTGAAAGTCGGGGATGTGGTCTTGATCGAAGCGGGCGACATCGTCCCTGGCGATGGCGAAATTGTTGCAGGTCTTGCCATGGTCAACGAAAGCGCGATTACAGGCGAATCCGCTCCAGTCCTGCGCGAAGCCGGTGGAGATCGCTCAGCTGTAACGGGCGGGACCACTGTAATTTCAGATTTTATCAAAGTGCGCATCACGGCTGCGCCCGGCTCGACTTTTATCGACCGGATGATTGCTTTGGTGGAAGGGGCTGAGCGCCAGAAAACGCCAAACGAACTTGCACTTTCAATCCTGCTTTCCGGCCTGACGATCATATTCCTAATCGTGTGCGTCACGCTGTGGCCACTCGCTTCCTATTCTGGCACCGCACTTTCAATCACGATGTTGATTGCTTTATTAGTGTGTCTCATTCCCACGACCATTGGAGGATTGCTCTCCGCAATCGGCATCGCCGGGATGGACCGGTTGATACGCTTCAACGTCATAGCCACTTCGGGGCGAGCCGTGGAAGCGGCGGGTGATGTCGACACCTTATTGCTCGATAAAACCGGCACCATTACCTTCGGCAATCGCATGGCGGATGAATTCATCGCCATATCCGGAATTTCGGAGCAGGACATGGCTGAAGCCGCGCAGACAGCAAGCACGTCCGACGAAACACCGGAAGGTCGCTCAATTGTTGCGCTGGCGACAAGCCGTTATGCGGTTCCTTCGCCCGCTTCGGCGGCAAAAGGCACTGTTGTGCCTTTCACGGCTCAAACCCGCATGTCAGGCGTCGATTTACCTAGCAGAAGCTTGCGCAAGGGTGCTGTTGAAGCTGTTCTCAAATATTGCGGCCTCGCCAGAGCCTCCGCGCCCGTTGAATTCAATCAGGTCGTGGAACGGATTGCCCGCTCGGGCGGCACACCCTTGGCGCTGGCGCAGAACGGCATGTTGCTCGGTGTCATTCATCTCAAAGACATCGTTAAGCCAGATATTCGTCTTCGCTTCGCCGAGCTCCGTGCTATGGGCATTAAGACAGTCATGGTTACCGGTGATAATGCGCTTACCGCTGCCTCCATCGCCTCTGAAGCGGGCGTCGATGATTTCATCGCCGAGGCGACGCCCGAAGATAAACTCGCCTATATCCGCAATGAGCAACAAGGTGGCCGGTTGATTGCCATGTGTGGTGACGGCACGAATGATGCCCCGGCGCTGGCCCAAGCAGATGTGGGAGTAGCCATGCAAACCGGCACACAGGCGGCGCGCGAAGCGGGCAACATGGTCGATCTCGATTCCGACCCCACCAAACTGATTGAAATTGTCGGCATCGGGAAACAGCTTCTCATGACCCGGGGCGCCCTTACGACGTTTTCGATCGCCAATGACGTGGCGAAATATTTCGCCATCATTCCGGCTTTGTTCGTCGCGGCCTACCCGCAGCTCGGCGCTTTGAACATTATGCACCTGACATCTGACAAATCCGCAATTCTTTCAGCGGTTATCTTCAATGCGCTCATCATTATGGCGCTCATTCCACTGGCGCTGAAAGGTGTGGCCTACCGCCCCGTTGGCGCTGGTGCGCTGTTGCGCCGTAATCTGACCATTTATGGCCTGGGCGGCATTATTGTTCCGTTCATCGGTATCAAGATCGTTGATCTCATCATCACAACTCTGCATCTGGCTTAAGGAGGCCGACATGTTCGCCCAAATCCGCCCTGCATTCGTGCTTTTAACACTGCTCTCACTAATCACAGGATTGGCCTATCCTCTGGCCATTACTGGAGTTGCCCAACTTGCTATGCCGTATCAAGCCAACGGTAGCATTATCTCTAACGGTGGTGCGGTCGGCTCCGCCTTGATCGGGCAAAACTTCACATCATCAAAATATTTCCATGGCCGGCCATCGGCAACATCTGCGACAGACCCGAATGATGACACCAAGACGGTTGACGCGCCTTACAATGCCGCCAATTCGGCCGCCTCCAACCTTGGTCCGACTTCCCAGAAGCTGCTCGACCGCGTAAAGGTCGATGTGGACGCGCTGCACTTGCCCGGTCCGGTGGCGGCGGATGCCGTGACAACATCTGCTTCGGGGCTTGACCCCGACATATCACCAGCCAATGCGCTGGCTCAGGTAGAGGCCGTTGCCAAAGCCCGAGGCATCCCGGCGCAGAAGGTGCAGGCGGTTTTGGCACAGAACACGCACCTATCCGCGGTGGGGCTTTTCGGCGAACCACGCGTCAATGTTTTGATGCTTAATTTGGCGCTGGATGCACTATGATATCCGGTAGATAGGGGGTACTAACCCGTTGGCGATTGATCGCAACCAAGATCGGCGTCCGGATCCGGACGCGTTACTGGCGCTCTCCGCGCAGGAAAACCGCGGACATCTCTGGGTGTTTCTTGGCGCAGCCCCCGGTGTGGGGAAAACTTATGCGATGTTACAGCGCGCCCGGGCAAGCAAGCTCGACGGGGTAGATGTCGTGATAGGTCTCGTAGAAACTCACGGGCGCGCCGAAACCCAGGCTTTAATCGACGGACTGGAGATTTTACCGCGTAAGACGATTGTTCTGGAGGGGCGCTCGGTTGAAGAATTCGACCTCGATGGAGCTTTAAAGCGCAAGCCGAAGCTGATTATTGTTGACGAACTTGCCCATACCAATGCACCCGAAAGCCGCCATCCCAAGCGCTGGCAGGATGTCGAAGAATTGCTGGACGCCAAAATTGATGTTTGGACGGCGCTCAACATCCAGCATCTGGAAAGCCTTGCCGATGTCGTTGCGCGTATTACCGGCGTGGTTGTGCGCGAAACAGTACCAGATACGGTTTTGCGCGATGCCAATGATATTGTTTTGGTTGATATTACTTCGCATGAGCTGATCCGTCGCCTTAAGGAAGGCAAAGTGTATTTGCCGGAGACAGCGAAGAAGGCGCAGCAGAACTTTTTTACGCTCCGTAATTTGACAGCGCTGCGCGAGCTGGCCTTGCGCAGAACAGCGGCGCGCGTCGACGATGAGATGATCGAGCAACTGCGGCAAGGCGCGGTTCAGGGGCCTTGGGAAACCGCCGAGCGACTTCTGGTTTGCGTGGGTCCCGATCTGCTGTCACAAGAAGTCGTAAGGGTCGCCAGCAGGTTGGCAACAGGCCTCAATGCCGGGTGGGTGGCGGTAACGGTAGAGCGGCTCGATGCCAGCACGAACCTTGAGAGCGCCAAACGTCTTGACGAGATATTTCGGTTGGCAAAGCGTTTGGGCGGAGAGGTAACGCGCTTGATGGGAAACGATGTTCCCGCGGAGCTTTTGAAATACGCACAGCAGGAAAACATCACGCAGATTGTCGTTGGCCGTTCTTTTGCCGGTTTTTGGAAAAGGCTCCAGGGCAGATCTTTGTCCGACGCATTGGTGCGACGCGCCGAACAAATAGGTATTCACGTCATCCCCGGAACGGCAAGCCCCGACAAACCACGAAAATTGCGCCTCAGGCTGGGCGGTCTTGCGACCGGATTGATCGCTGCGCCATTGTCAGTGGCAGGGGCGGTGATTGCGGGTCAAAGCCTAAACTTCTGGCTGAAATTGCCAAATGTTTCGATGATTTTTTTGATTGCTGTGCTGTTTTGTGCGGTTCGATTTGGATTGCGTTCTGCAAT
Source organism: Methylovirgula sp. (assembly GCA_025356505.1). Lineage (GTDB taxonomy): Bacteria > Pseudomonadota > Alphaproteobacteria > Rhizobiales > Beijerinckiaceae > JANXSV01. Next base: position 3,388 of record JANXSV010000308.1, on the reverse strand, counting down.
TTTAGCGTCGTTTTTGTCTTTTTTGGCCTATGATTTCTTTTTCATCGAGCCACTGTACCGATTTACAATTGACGAACCGCATGAATTTTTTGCGCTTCTGATTTTTCTGGGCGTGGCGATTTTGGTTGGTTGGCAAACCGGTGCCGCGCGTGATCAAAGCCAATTTGCGCGTGAAAATGCCCGGAACACGCTGTCGATTTTTGAACTTTCGCGCAAACTATCCGGGGCGGTCGAGCTTTCAGAAATTCTTGACGCTGCCACGGTTTATGCACAGAAGACGTTGATGGCGCGCTGTGTGATTATGCTGTTGCCTCAAGACGACCATCTTGAACTTGCGGCAGCTTGGCCGCCGGTTGATGCGCTGGATGCAGGCGAAATCAGTGCCTCACGTTGGGCCTTTGAAAAGGGCGAAGCTGCGGGATGGAAAACCGGAACCCTGCCTAGCGTTCGGTTTCAATTTCGCCCGTTGGTAACAACGCGCGGAGTCGTTGGAGTGTGCGGCTTGCAACCTGCCGACGAGAGCCAAGCTATTTTACCATCCCAAGAGCGTGCTCTGGCGCTCATTCTCGAGCAAACCGCTATCGCTGTTGACCGCGCCATTCTTGTCAAACACTCGGTTCATGCTGTGGCTCTCGAGGAAAACGAAAAATTGCGGACGGTGCTGCTGGCCTCCCTGTCACATGATTTGCGCACGCCGCTTGCGTCGATTACCGGCGCGGTCACCACCCTGCAGCAGTTTGGCGAGTCGATGCCACCTGCACAGTCTCGAGATTTGCTGAATTCTATTGAGGAGGAAGCTGGCCGCCTTTCGCGATTCATCGCAAATCTCCTTGATATGTCGCGCATAGAGGCAGGTGCGTTGCGGCCCAAAAAGGATTTTTTCGAAATTGGTGAGATCGTTTTTTCTGCGACCGAGCGCACCCGAAAAGTTTTCCCCTCGCTTGAAATTTCAACGAGTCTCGCCCCCCAATTACCACTCGTACGTGGCGACGCCCATCTTTTGGGACAGGTTTTGTTCAACTTGCTAGATAACGCGCAGAAATATGGTGGCGGCGGGAAAGTCAGCATTCACGCGCGGCTAGTCGCACATCATGTGCGATTGTCCGTAACAGATGAGGGCGCAGGACTTAAGCCAGCTGATTTGGAGCGCGTGTTTGAAAAGTTTTACCAAGGTGGCAGACCCGATGGTCGCAAGGCAGGAACCGGCCTGGGGCTTTCCATATGCCGTGGCTTGGTGGAGGCGATGGGTGGAAAAATATGGGCTGAAAGCCCCGCTGCGCGCCGACGCGGCACCCGTATCATTATAGAGTTGCCGCTGGCCAATGCCTTACCCGTTAAGGAAGCGCCATGACAGGCTTGCGCATTCTCGTTGTGGATGACGAACCGCAGATTCACCGCTTTTTAACTGCGGCCCTTGAGGCTTCAGGATATGTGGTGCTGCGGGCTGAAACGGGCGCCGCAGCGCTGCATCAGATTGCCAATGCCGCTCCAGATCTCGTAGTGCTCGATCTTGGCTTGCCGGATATGGACGGCAAGGAGGTTCTCGCCAAGGCTCGAAATTTTACCAAAGTGCCAGTCATCATCCTCTCTGCCCGGGAGCGCGAGGCGGAAAAGATCGCCGCGCTTGATCTGGGGGCGGACGATTATGTGGAAAAGCCCTTTGCTGTTGGTGAACTTCTAGCCCGGATGCGCGCGGCCCTAAGGCACAAAAACTCAGGTGAACTCGAAAAAACCCGCGTTGAGTCGCGAGGTCTTGTCGTTGACATGGACAAGCGGCTCGTCACAAAAGATGGAACTTCTCTGAAACTCACCCCGCGCGAATATGATCTGCTATGCGTGCTGGCGAAAAATGCCGGCCGCGTGGTTACTCACAGCCATATTTTAACAGCGGTCTGGGGTCCTGCCCATAAGGAAGACACGCAGTATTTGCGCGTTTTTATCGGGCAGCTTCGGGCCAAGATCGAGTCTGGCAATAGCGATAAGCCGTTCATACAAACGGAGACCGGGATCGGATATCGCTTCATGCTTGATGCTTAATCTGCGCGATGACATTGCGGCATCTGACATTCAAAGCCGCCAACAGCATGCCTTTGTTTACCTCCCGTTGCTTTCTGGGGTCATCGGTTGGCGTGCGGCGGATGTTTGAACTTCGGTTCGTGGCATTTGAAAGTAGAACTTTGCCGATATCGATAATTCGTGCGCCACAAAACCGCGCTGCAAGTTGATTTTTCAATACTGGCATCACCTCGAATGATGCTAAGATGCCAGAGCCGGGCTGAAAAGTGCGCCGCGGCCAGTTGTCGCCGGCACGATTCCAAAACCCTGTTCACAGGTCTCAAGACCCGACCCAAGGATTACGCATGACCTATCATCCAGCGCCAACCCGATATGACACAATGACGTATAACCGCTGCGGAAACAGCGGATTGCATCTGCCTGCCATATCGCTGGGTTTCTGGCATAATTTCGGCTTTGACCATCCGCTTGATCTGGGGCGGAGCATGTGCCGTACGGCGTTTGACCTCGGCATAACCCATTTTGACCTTGCAAATAATTATGGCCCGCCGGCGGGCAGTGCCGAAACCAACTTTGGCGAGATCATGCGGTCGGATTTCAGCGCCTTGCGGGATGAACTCATCATTTCAACCAAGGCCGGCTACAACATGTGGCCAGGCCCCTATGGTGAGTGGGGCAGCCGGAAATACCTTCTCGCCAGCCTGGATCAGAGCCTGAAGCGCATGGGGCTCGACTATGTGGATATTTTCTATTCGCATCGCTTTGATCCAAACACGCCTCTTGAAGAAACCATGGGTGCGCTCGATTCGGCTGTGCGCCAGGGCAAGGCTCTGTATGTCGGGATTTCATCCTATAATTCGCAACGCACACGCGAAGCTGCGGCAATCTTGCGCCGCCTCGGGACGCCCTGCATCATCCATCAGCCAAGCTATTCGATGATCAACCGCTGGGTTGAGGATGATCATTTGTTCGACACGCTGGATGCAGAAGGCATCGGCAGTATCGCGTTCACGCCTTTGGCTCAGGGCCTGCTCACCAATAAATATCTTGGCGGTATTCCTAAGGATAGCCGCGCCGCTCAGGGAAAATCGCTGGATCCGCACCAGCTCAGCGCTGCAAATCTGGAACGCATTCGCCAGTTGGACGTCATTGCCAAAAGCCGCGAACAAACCCTAGCGCAGATGGCACTGTCATGGGTGCTCCGCGGCAAGCGTCTCACATCGGCACTCATCGGGGCCAGCCGCCCTGAGCAGATCGTTGATTGTGTCGCAGCACTTGGCAAGCCGGATTTCACAACCGCAGAACTGGCCGAGATTGATAAATATGCCGTCGATGGCGGCGTTAACCTGTGGTCTGCCTCCGCTGAGCGCGA
>JANXSV010000302.1 GCA_025356505.1 Methylovirgula sp. | reverse complement strand
ATCTCATCGCCGAAAATCTGGGTTTTTCTTCAGCGCGTAGACGATGGCTAAAACGCGCCGCTCTGCTCCACGATATCGGCAAGCTGGGCGTGAGCAATTCAATCCTTGATAAGCCGGACAAACTCAGCTCGTCCGAATGGGTTGATATGCGTCAGCATTCGGCACTGTCACAGACCATTCTGGAGCGGGTGTCGGCGTTTAAAGATCTGGCTGCGATCGCAGGCGCGCATCACGAGCGCTTGGATGGCAAGGGGTATCCAAAGGGTTTGCGCGGCGATCAGATACCTCTGGAAACGCGGGTGATTACTACCGCCGATATCTTTGATGCCCTCACTGCCGAGCGGCCTTACCGCGCGGCGATGAAAGTGGATGATGCTTTCATCCTGATGGACAGCATGGTCGATACCGCGATTGACCGGCGCTGCCTTGCCGCCTTGAAAAATGCCATCGCCGCGCTCGAACCATCGGGCCAGTCTCAAAAAGACGTCGCCTAACGCGCTGTAAAGCCCAGAACGGACGGGCTTAGGCGAGGGCTTTTTTCTGCCGCCGACGCGCATGGAGCACCGGCTCTGTGTAACCCGAAGGCTGTTCCCGCCCTTTGAATACGAGGTCACAGGCTGCTTCAAACGCGATGCCATTGTAGCTTGGCGCAAGAGGTTGATACAGCGGATCGCCCGCGTTCTGACGGTCAACCACCAGAGCCATGCGTTTCATTGCCGCCATCACCTCATCCTGCGAGACAACGCCGTGATGCAGCCAATTTGCAAGGTGTTGGCTGGAAATGCGGCAGGTGGCACGGTCCTCCATCAAACCGACATCGTAAATATCAGGCACCTTGGAACAGCCGATCCCTTGATCGATCCAGCGCACGACATAGCCCAAAATGCCTTGCGCGTTATTGTCGATCTCTTCGGAAATGTCTTGCGGCGTCCAATTGATGGTTTTGGCCAAAGGTTGATCAAGCAGAATGTCCAGGCTGGGAACGGGGCTTCCCGCCAACTCGCTCTGGCGGGCATTGACATCAACATCATGGTAGTGGGTCGCGTGCAAGGTGGCCGCGGTTGGGGACGGCACCCAGGACGTGTTAGCTCCAGCATGAAGATGCGCGACTTTTTGCTTGAGCATGTCGGCCATCAGATCGGGCATGGCCCACATGCCTTTGCCAATTTGCGCGCGTCCATGCAGGCCAGCGGCGAGGCCGATCGCGACATTGCGGCTTTCATATGCGGCAATCCAAGGTGTGTTTTTGACCGCCGCTTTGCGGACGATGGCACCTGATTCCATCATCGTGTGGATTTCGTCGCCGGTGCGGTCGAGGAAGCCGGTGTTGATGAAGAAAACGCGGCTGCTGGCGGCGCGGATACATTCCATGAGGTTGGCCGAAGTGCGGCGCTCCTCATCCATAATACCAATTTTGATGGTGTTTGCCGGCAGTCCAAGCGCATTTTCGACGGCGGCGAAGGTTTCGCATGCAAAGGCGACCTCTTCGGGGCCGTGCATTTTTGGTTTGACGATGTAAATCGAGCCGTGGGCAGAATTGCGTAAGGGCGAAGCGGCGGTTTTTTTGAGGTCGTGCAGCGCGATGGTGCTGGAGACGAACGCATCCAACAACCCTTCAGGAATTTCGTGTCCCTCCGCATCGAAAGCGGCAGGCGTGGTCATCAAATGACCAACGTTGCGGCTGAGCATCAGCGCGCGGCCCTTGAGCGTGAGGGTGCCTCCGCCGCGCTTGTTAAAGCTGCGATCCGGGTTCAACGTGCGCGTGAGTTTTTTGCCGCCTTTTTCAAACTGCTCAGAAAGATCGCCCTTCATAAGACCAAGCCAATTACGGTACAATATAACCTTATCATCGGCATCGACAGCAGCAACAGAATCCTCTCCATCCATGATTGCTGTCAAAGCCGACTCGAGGCGGACATCGGCAACATGGGCCAGATCAGTTTTTCCGATCAAGTGATTGGCATCAATGATGATTTCTACATGCAAACCATTATGCCGCAGCAGAATCGCAGACGGGGATTCTGCAGAACCGAGCCAACCTGACAAGGTATCAGAGTGCTTCAATCTAGTCTGTCCAGAAGCTGTGCGGACTACGAGAGTATCGTTGATGATTTGATATCCGGTTGCATCAGCGTGAGACCCTGACTCAAGTGGCGCAATTCGATCCAAAAAAGCCTTGGC
>JANXSV010000292.1 GCA_025356505.1 Methylovirgula sp. | reverse complement strand
CCACTCGGCCAATACCTTCTCGCGCAGCATGATCGCCGGGATCGGCATGCGCCCCGAGAGCCTGCATCAAGTGGCAATTCTGTTGGCGGGATTGCTGCGGGTGATGCTCATCGTCATTGCCCTCATGCTCGTGCTGGCGCCATGGGGCATTGAGTCCGATGACATGCTCGGCTCGATAAGAACCGCATTTTTTGGCTTCAAAGTCGGCGACGTCAATATTTCGCTCTCGACCATCATCGTCTCTGTTCTGTTGTTCATTGCCGGATTTGGCGCCACGCGCGGCTTGCAGAATTGGCTGGATTCCAAATTTCTGCCTGCGACAAATCTTGACACCGGCTTGCGTAATTCGATCCGGACCAGTCTCGGTTATATCGGTATCACTCTTGCCATCTCGTTGGCGCTTTCACATATCGGCTTGAGTTTCGAACGTTTTGCTCTGGTGGCTGGCGGTCTGTCGCTGGGTATCGGACTTGGCCTGCAGTCCATCGTCAATAATTTCGTGTCCGGGCTGATTTTGCTCTGGGAACGCGCCGTGCGCGTGGGAGATTGGGTTGTAGTCGGCAGTGAAGAGGGGTTCGTGCGCCGCATCAATGTTCGTTCAACCGAAATCGAGACCTTTGACCGGGCCACAGTGATTCTGCCCAACACAAATCTTGTCGGCGGCGTCGTCAAAAACTGGGTTCATTCGGATCGCGTTGGTCGTATCCTCATCGAAGTGCGCGCGCCCTACGAATGCGACCCGGAATATTTTCGCACCATTCTCATCAAATGCGCCAAAGAAACCGACCTCGTACTGGGCATTCCCGCGCCGTCAGTCATTTTCAAAAACTTTGGCGAGTCAGCGTTGCATTTTGAGTTGATCTGCTTTGTTGATGAAGTCGAAACAGCCGGATTGGTCAAAAGTGACCTGCACTATCTGATTTTTAGCCGCCTGAAAGAAGCCGGCATTTCAATCCCCACTGTGCAACGCGAAGTGACCCTGCGTGGCGTCGAAACCTTGAGCCTCAGCCCCAGACCCAAGTAGATCAACGCCTTACCTTTAAGCCTGTTTCAGCCAATGCTTGAGAAAGCTCTGGCTCCATTTGGCCACAGCTCCATCATAAATAAACCAGTCGCTGAGGTGTTGCGCCAGAGGTTTTGCGCCGCGCGCATCGGCCCTGTCACCGCCCCGGACTGCCCAGCGGCACATCATTGCATAGGTGACTTCCGGATGAAATTGCAGCCCGAAGGCGTTCTTGCCAAAAGCAAAAGCCTGATTCGGAAACTCTTCACCGCGCGCCAGCAAGGTGGCCCCTTTTGGCACGTCGAAGCCCTCCCCATGCCAATGATAAACATGCTTTGGCAGATCAACCCCGCAAGCCACATTGAGGCTCTGTGCGTCAGGCGTGGGATAAATCGGGTAATAGCCGCATTCCACCGCCGACAAATCATGCGGCTGCACTTTTTCACCCAGATTTTTCGCTAGCATCTGCGCTCCGAGGCAAATGCCCAGAAACGGTTTTTCTTCGCGCAGTGGCACATCAATCCAGTCGATTTCCCGGCGGATGAAATCATCAGAGTCATTCGCGCTCATAGGCCCGCCAAAAATCACCGCGCCGGCATGATTCCGCAATGTTTTGGGCAGAGCGTCACCCAGACGGGGACAGCGGCAATCAAGCTCATGACCCAGAGCGCGCAGGTGTCGGCCAACCCGTCCGGCACTGGAATTTTCCTGATGAAAGACAACGAGAACAGGAGCAGGCACGCTTGAAGCAGGCATTCTAAACGCGAACCCTTCTGGCTTGGAGCCATTTGACAACCGGTAAAACAACCGCCTTTGGCATAAATGGCGTTGTCCACACCGTCATTTTATTCATCCACCCTGGCACAATAACCCGCTTCCCGGATTTGAACCCTGCGTAGCCTGCCTCAGCAACGTCCAAAGATGTCGCAATATGGTAAATTTTCAGTAAGTTCGCTTGAAATTGTGCGCGTGCAGCAAATCCTGTTTCAACCGGCCCGGGACACAAGGCACTTACCCGCACACCCTGCCCGCGCAACTCAGCGCCAAGCGCCTGCGAAAATGAAAGGACATAGGCTTTGCTGGCATAATAAACGGCCATACCCGGCCCGGGCAAGAAGGCTGCCGTGGATGCGACATTCAGAATTCCCCCCTTATGGCGAATGATATCCGGTAGCAGCGCAAGAGTAATATCGGTCAAGGCCCGGATGTTCAGATCAATAATTCCGACTTGATCAGCCCGGTCTAGCTCCGAAATCCATCCATTCAGGCCATATCCGGCATTATTGACGAGGCACTCGGCGCTTGCACTTGCCGATGATAGCGCCTGCTTGAGCGCATCGGCTGCGCCCGGCGCTGCCAAATCAAGGGTGATAATCAACGGGCGAGGACGCCCCGTGGCTTCAATTTCATCAGCCAACGCTTCAAGCGCCGCTGTTGAGCGCGCCACAAGCGCCAGATCCTGACCATCACGCGCCATCACCCTTGCCAGATCAGCCCCGATTCCACCCGACGCGCCTGTTATAACGCTAAGGCGGCGTATCCCATCGTCCAAGACAAATCTCCTGCGGCTGTAAGTCCCGTTGCGATACCGGCTGTGTCGTGGCAAATATAAGCAATAATAGGGCCAGCGGGCGCAAAAATGCAAAAAACTTCCGAAAATTTCGACGTTGTCATTGGCGGAGGTGGCATTGTTGGCCTGACGCTGGCAGTTGCGCTCAAATCGGCTTTGGGGCGCGGAGCCAGCGTCCTTGTGTGCGATCCGGATATTGCCAGGCCGGATGGCAATGTTTGGCGCGCCACTGCAATCGCCGCCGGACCGCGCAAGATGCTGCAAACGCTGGGCGTCTGGGACGCTCTGGCAGATATCCAGCCAATCACCAAAATGCTCTGCACGGATTCGCGGCTCGCCGACCCGATACGTCCGGTGTTTCTGCGGTTTGAACCGCCCAGGCCGGGCGAATATTTCGCGCATATGGTGTTCAATGCCCAAGTGCGCGACGCGCTCAAAATCCGCGCCGTTGCGCTCGGCGTCGATGTGCGGGAGTTGAGCATCGCTGATTTCACCGCTGATGCAGACAAAACCGACGTGACCCTGACCGACGCCGCCCGCCTAAGCGCGCGGTTGCTTGTGGCCGCCGACGGTGTCAATTCAAAGCTTCGCGACAAGGCGCGCATCAGAATCAACCGGCGCGATTACGATCAGGCCGGCATCGTCGCAACCATTGCCCACGAACGCCCGCATGACGGAACCGCCGAAGAGCATTTTCTGCCCGACGGCCCGTTCGCTATTCTCCCGCTCACCCACAACCGGTCTTCAATCGTCTGGAGCGACAAAAGGCCCAATGTCGCAAATCTGCTGGCGCGCGACGATGCGGATTTTATGGACGAGCTAACGCGCCGTTTCAGCTTGCGGTTCGGCGATTTCAACGTGCTCGATCGGCCAACGAGCTTCCCGCTGCGGATGCAATATGCCCGCGATTATGTCGCGAGGCGCTTCGCTTTGATTGGCGACTCGGCCCATGTTATCCATCCCATAGCCGGACAGGGCCTTAATCTGGGGCTAAAAGATGCGGCAGTGCTTGCAGAAATGATCGTTGATCAGATGCGCCTTGGCCTTGATCCGGGCACGTCGGCGGTGCTGACCGCATATCAACGCGCCCGCCGCTTTGATGCGCTGAGCATGGGGGCTGCGGCGGATAGTATGTATCGGCTATTTTCGAATGACATTTTGCCTGTCCGGCTCATCCGTGACCTTGGGCTCGGCCTTGTTGACCGCGCGCCACCCCTGAAAAATCTGCTCATCAAAGAAGCGTCGGCACTTCTTGGTTCTGTGCCCGCCCTATTACGCGGCGACGCACTCTAGGCAGCGGGCAAGGGTTAAGCAGCGCAGAAGTAACCACTCAGCGCTCGAGGATCCGGGCCTCTTCGGGCAGCATGATCGGAATGCCATCGCGGATAGGATAGGCCAAACGTGCGGCAGGCGAAATCAACTCCTGCTTTTCCGCATCATATTCAAGCGTATCCTGCGTGAGCGGACACACCAAAACCTCAAGCAAGCGAGGGTCAATGCGGCTCTGCTGCGGCGCAGGAGCATGCGGGCGTGTTGCCATTATTGCACCGTACTGTGTGGCACGGACCCGCGCGCGACATCCATTTCCGCAATGGCGATCAACACTTCGGCGCGGCGCTTTAAATCCCGCGCTTCAAGCAGCGCCTGTTTTTCCTTGATACCAAACGGGCTCATCATCGCCAGAGCGTTGATCAAAGCCTCATTCGGGGCTTCATTGATGTCCTTCCAATCGATCCGTAACCGGTTGGCTTTGGCAAACTGGCGCAGGGCTTTCAGAACACCATCGCGGTCAACATCGACATCGTCCGAAGGCTCCTCAAAATCTTCCAGAAAACTGCTGTAATCGACCTTGGCTTGGCGATACGACTTGGTTGAGGCGACGTTCTCCACAAATGTGAACCTCGACACGCCAACAAGAGTGATGCCGTAGCGCCCATCGCCGGTTTCGTGAAATTCAGTGATACGACCGACGCAGCCGACCTTGTAAAGCGCGGATTCATCCTCGCCCTCCGGCTGGATCATTCCGATCAGCCTGTGCGACCCCAGCGCGTCGTCGATCATCGCCATGAAGCGTGGCTCGAATACATTCAAAGGCAATTGCCCGCGCGGTAGAAGCAATGCGCCACCCACCGGAAACAGCGGTATGGCGTCGCTCAAATCCTGCGGGCCTGTGTACGGGACGTTGATCATAAAGAATCTTTCACCTGAAAATAACGCTGGAGAGGCGGCGTCGACCGTAGATACTGGCCTGATCCATCACGCCCCAGGCTTCAAAAAATTGCAAGAGCTGGCGGCGGCCGCCATCATCATCCCATTTGCGGTCGGCGCGAATAATTTCAATGAGTTGATCGACTGCGGCCTCACGTTTATTTTGCGCATTCAGCCCGACTGCCAGATCAAGCCGCGCTTGAAAATCTTTAGGATTGGTCGCAATGGCCCGCTCAAGCAACGCCAAATCTCCAACCGAACTTGCATGCACCGCAACATCGAGCGCAGCCTGCGCCGCTACGATAGCTGCGTCCTGCGCTTTACCGGCCGGCACCATGGTCAACACGCTGGTCGCCTGCTCAATTTCGCCGGCAAGCACATAGGTTCGCGCCAGCCCACCAAGCGCCTTGAGATGCGTCTCATTATCAACGAGCACTGCGCTGAACTTCTCGGACGCAAGCGCCAACTCACCACTGGTGATCGCAGCCTCACCCTCCTTGATGAGAGCATCGACATCGGCGGTGAGCGGCCCCACAAGCCGCTCGACAAAGGCCTTGATCTGACTTTCCGGCAATGCGCCCTGAAACCCGTCGATCGGCTGGCCTTTCTCAAAAGCGAACACCGCCGGAAGGCTCTGTATGCCCAGTTGACCCGCAATTTGCGGATGCTCTTCGATGTTCATTGTTACCAGCTTGATCTTGCCGCCAGCGGATTTAACCACCTTTTCAAGAATGGGAGTGAGCTGCTTGCAAGGCCCACACCATGGCGCCCAGAAATCAACGAGCACAGGCACCTTAAGCGATACCTGCATCACATCGGCACGGAAGTCCCCGCTGGTGGTGGCTTTGATGTGCTCTGATATCGTTTTCGGCTGGATTGGATCGGGCATCATATTGTCCTCTTCTATTCATAAATGGGGCGCGAATCTGGTTTCTCAACCCCGATAATCGGCGCTCAATGCCCCTGAGCAACCGGTTCCACATCGTGTGCAGGCTCCGAAAAAGCGATAATTTCCGCTTTATGCCCTGTCGCCTCCAGAAAGCGCAGCAGATCAGCG
>JANXSV010000283.1 GCA_025356505.1 Methylovirgula sp. | reverse complement strand
CCACTCTTGCGACTCTTGCCTGTTCGCGGCACAATGCGGTGTGACAGCTGGACGACGCGAGGCGCGATGAGCGAAACAGACGACAAACGGTCAGTCCTCAACAAGGGCCAGATTCTCGATTACAAAACACCCGCGCATGCGGCCAAGGAGCCGCCGCTGGTGACATTTGACCGAAGCGAGCTCACCCTGATTTTGGCGCTCTACGGGCGTCAGGTCGCGGCAGGCGAGTGGCGCGACTATGCCATTGATTTTGGCAAGGAGCGGGCGGTGTTCAGCGTTTTTCGCCGTAGCACGGAAGTGCCGCTCTACCGCATTGAGAAGAACCCGAGTCTGGCGCGCAAACAAGGCGCTTTCAGCGTCGGGGCGCAGGGCGGACTTATTTTAAAACGCGGGCAGGACCTGCGTCAGGTGTTGCAAGTGCTTGAGCCCAAAGCCAAGCTGGTGGTCATATAAAAACCCGGCGCGAACGAAGGTCCGGCCGGGCTTTGATCTACAATCGGGGAGCCGATTAGCGGCGATCGCCCATGATCGACAGCAGAAACTGGAACATATTCACAAAGTCCAGATAAAGCTGCACTGCGCCATGGATGGCGTTGCGCTCGTTCAACGCACCGCCATAACCATCGTTTTCGAGGTAGGTGCTCTTGATGGCCTGTGTGTCGTAGGCGGTGAAGCCGGCAAACAACAGAACACCGATGACCGAAATCGCAAACTGCACGGCAGAGCTTGCCATGAAAATATTGACGATCGAGGCGATGATAATGCCAAACAGTCCCATCATCAAAAACGAACCCATACCCGTGAGGCTGCGCTTGGTGGTGTAGCCATAGAGGCTAAGCGCACCAAAAGAAGCCGCGGTGACGAAGAACGTGCGCGCGATGGATGTTCCGGCATACCGCATCATAATGACCGACATGCTGACGCCGATGAGCGCCGATAGCGCGAAAAACAACATGCGGAGGGTGTTATTGGACTTCACCGCGCCCATGGCCAGGATAAGGCCAAGCGGAGCCAGCATGACAACCCAGTGCAGCGGGCCACGATAAATGGTTGCGCCAAAATCTGTGAGCTGCATCACACCGTTGCTTGTGGTCACTGCCAGCATGTTTGTGCCGATGGCAGTCAGGCCGGTGATGGCGAGGCCGATGGTCATATAATTGTAAACGCCAAGCATGTAGCTGCGCAAACCCTGATCCACTTGGGCGGAGCTGCGCGCGGCGCTGGATGTTTGAGCATAACGAAAGTCAGACATGGAACCCTCTCATGTGAATTGGGAGCAGCACAACAGCGCTCCATCGCAAAACACGATTTTAATATGGTGTGAAAATATGGCTTTGCCAAGACCATCCTTCTCACAGAGTTACCGATGCCAAATCCCGGCATGGGAAACCCATGGTTTTACGCTACCTCGCTTTACAAAGTGCGCAAGCGCGAGGCCGGCTTTTGCGCCAGAGAGCGCCATGTGCCGATCAAGCCGATCAAGATGATGAGCACGATGCTCAGCGCCACAGTGGCAATGGTCACGCCCCATGGCATTGCAAAGCTGAATTTCATCAAGAGTGTGATGATGGCATAGGCGGCCAGAGTGGCGCAGGCCAGAGCAAGCACTGCCGTTGTCGCGCCAATAATCAAAAATTCGAGGGCATAACTGCCTAGAAGGCGGGAGCGCGTGGCTCCGAGTGTTTTCAGGATGACCGCCTCATAGGAGCGGGCGTTCTGGGCGGCGCTCAAGGCTCCGGCCAAAACCAGCAATGCGGCAATAAGCACCAAGCTGGAGGCGGCGCGGATGGCGAGGCTCAATTGGCGTACCAGATTTTGCACCGTATCCAACGCATCCTTGACCCTCAGCGTGGTGATGGTGGGAAATTGCGCGGCGGTGGCCTTGAGCAGCGCCATTTCCGCTTTCAGGGTTTGCGGCGTCGCGTCGCTTTGCGGCGGTGTCAGGGTTGCGAGAAATGTTGTCGGCGCTCCGGCGAATGTGTTGGGAGAAAACACCATGACAAAATTAATGCCGAAGCTGCGCCAGTCGACTTTGCGCAGATTGGCGATGCGCGCTGTGATGGTGCGGCCCAGCACGTTGACACTAATGGTGTCGTTCAACTTGAGGTGCAATCCAGATGCGATGTCCTGTTCCAGCGAAACAAGCGGCTCGCCGGTGTAACCGCTCGGCCACCATTGTCCGGCGGTGATGCTCGAGCCTTCAGGCGGGCTGTCTGCAAAGGTGATGCCGCGATCGCCTTCAAGAACCCAGGCGGCGTTTTCCTCCGGCTTAATCTTATCCGCCGTTTCGCCGTTTAGCGCGGTGATGCGGCCTCGCATCATGGCTACTTTTTCGATTTTTGCGTCGGGAGCCTGATTTTGTAGAAAGTCACCAAACCCGGCACTTTCAGCACCGCGAATGTCCAGAAAGAAGAAGCTCGGCGTTTTGCCTGCCTGACCTTGCGCCAGATTTTGCCTCAGGTTGACGTCCACCAGAGCAATGGTGATCAGCAGGGTCAAGCCGAGGCC
>JANXSV010000245.1 GCA_025356505.1 Methylovirgula sp. | reverse complement strand
AAAAGTGCCCGTGGCGAAGGATATATGTTGGAAGCAACACCATCATGAGGGTGTTGCGGAGCTTTTACGCCCGTTCTGCGCTGCTCCGTTTCACGCTTTTGTTCGGTATGATCTTTGCGGTAGGCTCGGCCAGCGCCTTCTATTTGGCATATTCCACGGTGTCCGCTTACACACAGGCGCGTGTGCGCGACACTATGGCAACAGATATGCGTGGCTTCCGTGATATTTATACTGCGTCCGGACTTTCGGGACTGACAGCCGCTGTTGTCCGCCGCTCCCGAGAAATACCAAGCCCAAGGGTTTATCTGCTGGTTTCGGAACAGGGTGAAAAAATCGCCGGCAACTTTGACTCCTGGCCAAACAATCTGCCGCCAGAGCAGAATTGGATCAGCTTTTCAGCTCCGGACGGGCGGGAAAGCTTCGATGGGTCGGCTTCCATATTACCGGGCAACATACGCTTGCTCATCGCCCATAATCGCGCGGAACACGAGGCCTTGCTTGCGGGATTAAGGCGCGAATTGGCATTTCCAGCATTGTCTGCGTTGCTCATTTCAATGGCATTTGGATACCTTGCATCCCGACGCCTTTTAGTGCGTATCAGTGGGCTCAATGCCACCTGCAAAGCGGTCGAAGCGGGGGACGTTTCGGCTCGCGCAAGTGGTGATCAAAGTCCGGATGAATTCGGCCAGCTGGCAGCGAGCGTCAATGCAATGCTGATGCGCATCGCTGTCCTCATGCGTTCTGTTCACGATCTGTCAGATCATGTTGCCCATGAAATGCGGACGCCTCTTTCGCGGTTGCGGTCGCGGCTTGAACGCGCCCGGCGGGAAGTGGATGAAGGCGGGGGTGCAAATCAGGAGGGCAGTGCCCACGCGGTTGCAGCAATTGCGCATCGTGCCTTTGACGGGGCGGTCGACGAAACCCAGAAAATTATCGATATGTTTTCCGCTTTGCTTGATATTGCCGCAGCTGAGTCCGCTGCTGGCGATATTCGCGGCCTAAAGCCGGTAGATCTCGCTCGGATAGTCGCAGACGTTGTGGATATTTATGATGTCGTGGCTGAAGACCGGCACATTGAGCTTTGCATTGACACGCTGCCTGCCACAATTCTTGGAGAGCAGATATTGCTGATGCGCATGGTGGCAAATGTCGTCGATAACGCGCTTAAATTTGCTCCCGAACGCGGCAAGGTCACAATCAAAGTCTATGCCTCAGGCTCGGATGCCGTTCTTGAAATATCCGACAACGGACCCGGCATGCCGCCGGACTTTCAGGAAAATGCTTTCGAACGTTTTGCCCGCTCGGCCACGGTGCGCAGCACGCCCGGCCATGGGCTTGGCTTAACGCTTGTGCGCGCCATAGCGCTGCGCCACGGATTGCGGATCACCCTTGAATCGAATTCGCCCGGTCTAAAAATCGTATTTCGCGGGCGGTTGGGCCCCCCCGCTTGATGATTACAGGGCTCCTGCTGGCGGCTTCACTGTCCAGCGGTAGCTGATAATCTGTGAATTGCCTGTGATTGGCGCGCTAATGGCGCGGGTGGCGCCGCCAAACACCGCCGCATCGAGATAGGCGCCAAGCGGCGTCGCCGACACTGCACTTCTCGTCAAGCTTGGCTGTGCCAGATGTGCAAAGTTCGCCGCAAACGCATGTCGCCCGTCCACTTCAACCGCAATGAACAAAAAGCGCTCTTGACCCGCCGGCTCGGGCTGGCCGGTGTCGGTATTGAAACTTTTGATGCGGATTGCAACGGTTTCTGGTTTTGCCTTTGGCTCAAGACGCAGCCCAGATTCGGGCCCGAAATTGCTGATTGTGCCGCCGGCGTCCAAATATAGGGGGGTTAGATCAATCGGCTTGTCGCCGATATTGCCTATTTTAAAGTAGATCATGTCACACTGCCCCAGATCCGGCGTCGCCACGTCGCTCTCAAGTCTTTCAGCCGAAGCTGGAATGGTGCGGCTGGCCGGTGCGCAGGCGCGGTCGTCGGGCGCACGTGCATTTGCCTCTGCTATGCCGCGATCGCGCAGCAAATAGCGCTCTATCTCCAGCTTGCCTGCTCCCGTTTCGCCGGGCATAGCGTCGGCCACGCGCAGCAAATTTTGTGCTTTTGCCTGGGCCTGCAGCGCAGGTTCTATACGTTTTCGAAGCCCGTCCGGATCGCTTAGCCCGCCAATTTCGACGTAGCGCGTGTGGCTGCGCCCATTTTTCTCGAATGTGCCTGAGTCGGGCACCAGCCAAATGCGGTCGTCTGCCACGCGCAGCAGCACATCTGCCGGTTGCTCGGCCGCCACGACCTCAAGCATGTTTCCGGCTGCAGGCTTGGCCATCATCGCGTCCAGCGCCAGATTTACCGCCCTCGCCTCAAGTGTATCACCTGATGGTCTGCCAACACGAAAGGTCAGGTTAACGCCCTTTTCCAGTACACGGGCAACCAAAACTGCATCTGTGGGAAGTGCTGCAGCGTCGGTGCCGATGCCATCCCGTGCCTCCAGCACAGCAACCGATTGGGCAGCGCCAACATGTGTGGCGCGCGCGTATCCTTTGAAGTCATCAGGCGCATCAGCCGTTCCCAGGCCAACCAGCGCGCCGATATTGACGCCGTCGAGCGCCCCTATGTCGAGCTTAACTTGGTCACCTTCGCGCCGCGCCGCGAAGCGTATCAGCCCGGGCGCACCGGCTCCGGGAAAGGACCTGGTGAGGTCACCCTCAAACATCGGCGTCGGTGCCTCGGCACCAAATTGGCCGTAACCGGCGAGGATTTGGTGCGCCAAATCCTTAAAAGTTGCCGCGTGGCCCGAGCGCATGGCCTGAGCTAGATAAAACGTCAGAACACCGTGCGGGCGCTTGTCGGGATTTGGGCCAAAGCTCTTCGGCAGGTTCTCCTGCTGTGCCGCCTGGTCCGGATAGGCTGCAAAAAAAGCCACATAACCGCCTTCCAAGCCGCCGACGGCGCGCGTGCCGGGCTGGTTGGTTTGCCCGAAAACCCAGGAGCGAGATGAGATAGCTGCATTTTGCGAAGCCGGGAGGACGTTCGCGTTCAACGGCATTTTAGCAACAGCTTGGGCTTTCGCGTGGTCAAACGCCGCTTGCGGAACACCAAGCCGGGAGGGCGGCACCTGTTTAACCATTGTGCCCGGCGCGACGCTGCGTGTCATGGTCCCGGAATGACAGGCATCAATGACCACCCAAACCAAAGCGCCTTTTGCGCGAAGTGCATTCACGGCCTGTCCAAGCTCATAGTCAGGCAGCGCATTTTGCACAGCCTGGACGGCGTCCTGCCATGGACCTATGTCGAGAGGCAGGAAAATTTCATCGAGGCCATCAGGCTTGGGAACGGGCCTTTTGCCCGGATCACTATCCGGTTGCTGTGAGCCGTGACCCGAGAGGTAAACCAATACGGTATCTCCGGACTCGGCCTTTTCCGCAAGAGACTTGAGAGCGGACATGATCGCCCCCTTGGTTGGCATCCCGTCAGCTTTACGGGCAGCGTCTGTTTCTTCCAAACCGTCGGCCAGCACAATCATGTCCGCAGGCTTGAACCCCGCCCGGTTGAGGGTGTCTATCATCAGCGCCGCGTCATATTTCGGGCCTGCCAGCTGCAAATCTCCCACCATCTCGACAGGGTAATTAGAAACTCCGACGATAAGCGCCATTTGACGGGCGTTTGCTGGCGCACTGCCAAAAGCGCATAACACGCAGAGTGCGAGGCCAAAAGCGCCTCCCAAAGTTATTGCCGGAACAATTCCAATTTTCATGTCGTAATGCCTATCGGGTGTGCAGGGAGAGGCGGGTTGTTATCCTGGCCAACTTCCCGTTGTACCTTGCCAAGCTTTGCCTCTTGCCAAGCCTTGCCTCTTGCCAAGTTTCAAATTTGCTCAAGTCG
>JANXSV010000238.1 GCA_025356505.1 Methylovirgula sp. | reverse complement strand
ATCGTTTCCCTTCACGGGGAGACCAAGTGTGGTCATGCTGCTCTTTGCCACCGCTGCTTGTGGCGACTGCAAATTGCCAGCGGTAGGACCGGAAGCGACGCGGTTTGATGTTGCTCTGTGACGCGCGGAGGCAATCAAGTCTGTGCTCGAATATCCGCCCATGGGATACAGCGTATTGCCCTCGCTGATCTGTGTTCCTTGATACGACCTGTCGACAAGGGCCTTGGTGAGTGCGGTTTGCAAACGCTGGGTAATTGACCTCAGCTGCACTGTGTCGGCCAGCAGCGATACGAACACGGCGATTTCATTGGCGCTGATACTTCTCACGCAGTCTGAAGACCGGAGTTGCGCTTCCAGTGTGGCGGTGAGATGGGCCATGAGGTCATCATTTTGCAAAGCTTTGCCGGGTGCATTTCCGGTCTGCTCAAAATCAAGATGGAAATAGATAACGCCGATCACCCGGCCTTTGCGCACTGAAGCCTGTATCGCGATCTGCACGCGTTCCTCGAATGTGAGATATTCGATTTTCTTATCGTAGGGGTTATTGAGCAAAACCCTGGGAATCGGTTGAACCATTGAATGTTCGATGTATTCGGAATTTCTTTCGGCAACACCTTTATGGGAAATTGCCGGAATTTGCGCGACGACAGCCAGCGCATCGCTTTCGCTGTTCAAAGCTTTGGAAAAACCGATGCCGCTGCCCGCTGTTTTGGCGCGGTGGCGCTGCAGGATTTGAAACCCGATCGCCAGTGCCGCGGCGCTTATAAGGAGCGGATATTTCTCCAAACCAGAGGCAATGTGGAAAGAGCCGTTGAAAAAATCAGACGCATTTTCGAAAGCTGTCTCGACCCAGCGCCTTGCTTCCAGGAGCGTGGCTAAGACACCGCCGGTTTGAACGGCGCTTGAATCAAGGCTGCCAAGGACATAGCCCGCGCCAAACAGTGTGAAGAGTGTGCCGGTGTTCTTGAGCATGACTTGATCCTTTTACAATGTTCGGGGCGGCTATTGCACGGCGCCGGCGCGGCGGGCAGCGATTCCGGGGCGTTGAAGCTGTTTGGCAGGAGCGAGATAGAGCGCCGTTTCAACGCTATTGCGCTCGGAACGGACAAAGCGGTGAACGTGAAGCTCGCGCTCATTTTTCAACGGGATGATAGTAATGCCGACGTGGAACTGGGCGGCGTGAACCTCGCTGGCCGGTGCGAGGGCAAGTATTGATAGGAGACAGAAGCTGAAGGTAACTGAGGTCAAACGTTGCATAGGAACACTCCGTATGCCGACAGTTTGAACGTTCACTTCGCCGATGCAACCACTTCACCTTCAAGTGCTAAATGGCTGCGAAATGCAGATATTGCCTGAAATCAACCTGTAAATGTCATGTATCATGGATAATGTGTCATATAACATATATATGTATTTATCGGTGGATCGCAGTGTTATGATAAAGATCTTTTAACCTCGTGGCGCACATTTGCGAGATGAACCGTATGTCCTGTCGTAAGGTCATGCTAGGCTTGCGTTTAGTGGGTTTTACCTAGGAGTTAAGCGCGCGCATGGATATTACCGAGCCGGAAACCCTAGCCAGAAAATCGCTCTATCAGCAGCTTTTTGAAGTTCTGCATAAGCGGATCATGGATGGAACTCTGCCCGAGAACAGTTATATCCCCAATGAATATGACCTGACGCGGGAATTCAAGGTCAGCATCGGCACGGTCCGCAAGGCAGTGGACATGCTGGTGCGCGACAAGCTGCTCATCCGCCAACAGGGCAAGGGCACTATGGTGGCCGACCGCCGCTGGATAGGCCGCGCCGAAAAGCTGAACCGGCTCAGGCATATCGAAGGCTATGAGCTCTTCACCTGGACAAGCCGCGACGTTCGGACACGGCTCGGGGTGACGAATGCCGCTGTTGCAGAGCGGTTGCAACTCCCTACTGAAAACAAAATCAACGTTCTCACCCACATTCTTAAAGATGATCGTAACGCCGTCTTGTTTGAAACAGTGTATTTCTCAGCGGATTTGTTTGAAGCGATACCTGACGATCAACTCAACCAGATTGACGTGTTAGATTTTATTGCCATTAACGGCTACTCAGTTGGTAGAGTGGAGGAGACGGCCACAGCCGTCTTGGCCTCGCCGCAAGGTGCGAAATTGATGGCGCTGGAAGTTGGCACGCCGCTGCTAAAAACAGAACGTGTTGTCTATGAGAAGCGTGGCTATCCGCTCGAGCTTCGTATTTCCTATGCCTATTTGCCGGACGGCTGCTTCTTCGTCGCATCGGAATAATTGCCGCCGCGCAGTCATAGTGACAAGGGCCAATCAGCTGCTGGTGCGCCGTTTTGCGCTTTAAAACCCTTTGCCAGTCTCCGTATTCATGCCGCAAGCGAAAATTTAAATCGCATTTTCTGTGAAGTTTCGGGCATTCATAAATTATTCTCATAAAAATTGAACATTTGAATTCGCGTTATTCTTACTAAAATACCATATTTCAAAGATATGTTTACGATAACGTAGGGTAACATTTTACATATACTGTATTCATGCTGAATTATCGTAAGATTTGAATATTAAGTATTCTCGGTAAATTAAATAAACATCAATCATAAGACATCATGAGTTTTATTATTCGAGCTATATCTGAGGTGGCCCCGGAAATTTGGACAGGGTGCTAAGCTATTCCCGAACTTAAAAGGACGGGACGATGGGCAAGGTTACACGCAAGCGGCACAGCGCTGATTTTAAGGCGAAAGTGGCTCTTGAGGCGATGAGGGGCGAGC
>JANXSV010000204.1 GCA_025356505.1 Methylovirgula sp. | reverse complement strand
GCGACAATATAAAGGATGATCGCGTTGATATGCCGGTTAACCCGGGCCTTCAGCGAAAAAATCCCACCGGCGATCAATTCGGCAATCATGATATCACCGCGACGCGATCAGGCCGAAAACAATACCGGCAATCGCCGCATACCCCAACGTGCGCAGCGGACGTGCACGGACTTCGTTTTCAATCGAGCTCTGCAAATTACTGGCGGTATCTTTCGCCTGAGCGATGATGTTGTCGGTATTTATGCCCGCACCGCGCAGCTTGCTGATGACGATATCTGCGATTTCCTGAGCACTGTTCGAAGCTGAATTTTGCATGTTTTTTCCTTCACGCATGGCTGTATCGGCCATTGCTGATGCTGAATCGCTGACCTGCGATGCGACGTTGTCAATTTGACCGGCTATTTTCTTCTGGGTGGATGGCATGCTCATTGGGAGGCCTTTCAGCTTGAGGTGGCGTTGATTGACAAACGCCGCTTGGTGCAAATTGTTCCGGTGGCAGGGCGAATAATATTTGCGGAAACCCGTTACGCGGCGCAGACTCCCGCCCCAAAAAGGCGACCTTGAAAGCATTCGAGCACTTTGAAAAGCAAAAAGCCGACGCTGGAGGACGCCGACTTTTTGTTTTCGGTATCACTGATCAGTGATGCCAGAAAATGGCGATGAGAATGATGATCGGCAGGGGAATCCCCAAAAGCCAAAATAATACTCCGCGTCCAAATCCCATTTCGCTCTCCTTTTTTATGCGCCACTCAAAGATGTTTGAAATACCCTCATTCAATCAGCCGACTGCAATAGGCTGGCTGCTTTTCTTCTGAAGGCTTTCGACATCGAAAATGGTGCTTGACTGGTAGCGAAACCCGCCGCACTCAGAAAAGTTCCCGACGCAACAAAGCGCATTTGCATTCAGGTATCTGCAAACCTTAACCTATCCCCTGAACTTGAAAACATGTGTACGCGCTTGCGTTCGGCAGAACCAAGGCAACGATGTGCTTGCAATACCTTCGTTTTTGCGCATTTTTAGAGGCACCTAATGCCGCCATCGAAACGGACCATCGCTTGACACTGACTTCAAGATCAGCGTCTTCCAAACCAGCGCCTTCCAAACCGGCGACTTCCCCACGCAGAGGGGTGTCCTGTTTTGAGTGCCCGCTGCGATTGCGCGGGGCTTTCAAGCAGAAATCTGAGGATGAGATTGCCCTCATCAATACGCTCAAAATAGACCACAGGCGCATCGCTTCGGGAACGGATATCATTCACGGCGGCCAAGAGGACGCCGAACTCTTCACACTTTTTAGTGGCTGGGCATTGCGCTACAAAAGTCTGGAAGACGGACGGCGGCAGATATTGAATTTTATTCTGCCGGGCGACCTAATAGGGTTGCAGGCGGCGCTGTTGGCCGCTGCTGAATATACGGTTGAGGCGCTCACAGATGTCGAAGTTTGTGTGTTTTCCCGCCGCCATGTCTGGATGATCTTTGAAAAAGCTCCGCAGCTTGCCTATGATATTTCATGGCTCGGTGCCCGCGACGAGGGCTTTTTGGACGATAATCTCACATCGGTCGGCCAACGCACTGCGCGTGAACGCATTGCCGCACTTGTGCTTGGACTTTACCGCAGGGCCGATAACTTGGGGCTGGTGCAAAACAAGACATTCTTGTTCCCGCTCACGCGTCAGCATATTGCCGACGCGCTCGGCCTTTCGCTGGTGCATACGATCAAAACATGGTCGACACTGCGCAAAGCCGGCCTGTTCGAGTTCAAGAGCGGACAACTCACTTTGCTCAACCCGCGGCTGACGGAAGCCACAGCCAAGTTTTACGACCGCGAACGCCCCCTGCGGCCCATTCTCTAAGCAAGTCCAGTTCTTTAAACCGGCGTCAGGGCGGTGATTTTCAAAGCCAGAAAATCCGCGAACAGTTCGGCCGCCATAACCTGAGCCAGCGGCATATGCCGGGGCTGTGTGCTTTCACACAAGATCACCCCCCAAAGCTGATCATCACTCACGAGCGAGAGACTTAACATCGACGCAGTCCCGCGTGCGATCATGGCGCTTGTTTGAGCGCTACCACCCGCTGCCAGATGCGCGAAATGCAAACTGGGTGCTGTTACGGTGCGCGCATCCACCGCTATAATCGCAATATCGCTGAGCGTAGCGTCCGCGATGAACCGTACCGGCACATTCAGATAGGCGGAACGATCTGCAAGCAGGAGCGAAAGGTCACCGGAGGCGGCCACGTCGGCGGAATTGCGGTCTGAGGCGCCAAGCACCTGCGGCTGACCTTCCGGGCCAATTCGGATGAGCGTCGCCCTGTCAAAGCCAAACAGTGCCCCAGCCAAGCGCGGAACCTGTTTGTAAAGCGCGGACAGATTTTTAAGACCACGTACCCGGGCAAATATGCCGCGCGCAATTTCCATAGGCGAAGACCCGGCTTCTGTTGAAGCGCGTTCAATTTCAATGACAACGCTATCGTTGGAAAAATGCAGCGAGAGATCGACCAGCGGGCCATTTTCAAGTTGAAACCCCAGAATGACCCCGGCCCGGCTTGGATCAGGCGATTTCGCCAAGCAATTTCGAAGCTGATGCACGGCCTCAACTCCCAAAAAGCTCTCCAAAGTGGCTCCCGCTACATCAGCCGCAGGGGTGCCGAACAAGGCGGGAAGATTTTCAGATACATATGCGATCGTATCGAGATTGTGATCGCAAATCAGCACATAGCCGCGTGGCTGGATGCTCTGCTGCAACACTTCAGGCCGGTCAGACAGATGGGTGCGGGTTTCGGGCATTAATTTCCTGGTATCAACAGAGCCAAGGGCATCGCTCTACCCTTCTGTCACGACCTCTAACCCGCTCGAGTTGAATGTCATGTGTCAAAAGACATAATCTCAGGCAGGAAGCGCCCTTACAGGTTAAGCCAGCCAAATTCTCGCGCGCATATTGCGATCCTAGTCCAAACGACCAGTTACAATGGATAAAGCTGCAGTTTTCAACCTTAACAGCCAGCTTTTTGACCGATAGTTCCGAACCTATGGATTTGCAGACCTTATGGATTTGATCGTAGCAACGCCTCAAGGTCTCTTTTGCCCGGAAGGTCAGTTTTACATTGATCCGTGGCGTCCGGTTGAGCGCGCCATCATCACCCACGGCCATTCCGACCATGCCCGCTGGGGGATGGCGAGCTATTTGTGCCATACAGACACCGTCCCGATTTTGAAAAAGCGCCTCGGCGACGTCAACGTCTCCGGCATCGGATATAGCGTCGAAACAAACGTCAACGGCGTAAAAGTATCGCTCCATCCGGCGGGGCATGTGCTCGGTTCAGCGCAAATACGCGTGGAACACAAAGGCGAGGTCTGGGTGGCTTCGGGGGATTACAAATTGGAGGATGACGGCACTTGCGTTCCGTTTGAGCCCATACGTTGCCACGCGTTTATCACCGAGAGCACCTTCGGCCTGCCGATATACCGGTGGCGAAGTCCTGCGCTGGTCCATGCCGATATCAATGCCTGGTGGCGCGGCAATGCCGATGCCGGACGCGCCAGCATCATGCAAGCCTATGGGCTGGGCAAATCCCAGCGTATCTTGAAATATCTCGATCCATCCATCGGCCCGATCATCTGTCATGGCGCGGTGGAGCCCATGAACGCGGTCTACCGCGCCAGCGGCGTGAGTTTGCCGGACACGTTCATGGCTGGCGACATTCACGACAAAGCCGAACTGTCGCGCGCCTTCGTCATTGCGCCCCCGTCCGCAACCGGCAGCACCTGGGTCAAACGCTTCGGCAATTACTCCGATGCCTTTGCCAGCGGCTGGATGCAGGTGCGCGGGCGCAGACGCCAGCGCGGCGTCGATCAAGGGTTTGTGCTGTCCGATCACGCCGATTGGCCGGGGCTGCTTCAGGCAATCGCTGCCACACAGGCGCAGCGCATATTTGTCACGCACGGATCCACTGCAACCTTGAGCCGATACCTGCGCGAACAGGGGCTGGATGCCCGCCCGATTGCAACGCAATTCGGTCAGGACGACGACGAGGTTGATGATCCGCCTGCGCCTGAAACGGTGGCCTCATGAAAGATTTTGCTGCCATCTACGGCCGCCTCGATGCGGCGACATCCACCAAATATAAGCAGCAGGTCATCAGCGCATTTTTGACAAGCGCTCTTGCCGATGAAACACGGTGGGCGGACGCAAGCTGGATTATCTATTTTCTCTCCGGCGGTAAACCAAGGCAGTTGGTACCGACCAGAACTTTGCGGCAACTTGCGCTCGATTTGACCGGTCTACCGGAGTGGCTGTTTGAAGAAAGCTATCAGAGTGTTGGCGATCTCGCCGAAACCC
Organism: Methylovirgula sp.; assembly: GCA_025356505.1. Classification (GTDB taxonomy): domain Bacteria; phylum Pseudomonadota; class Alphaproteobacteria; order Rhizobiales; family Beijerinckiaceae; genus JANXSV01. Next base: position 129 of record JANXSV010000204.1, on the reverse strand, counting down.
TCAGCCTGCTTTTACCACCGCCCGGCACTATCGAAGAAATGGGGCTGGCAGACTGGCTCGACCTGCGTTTGCTCCCCGCCCGCACCCTGCCGGATGAGGCGCGCCTGGACACGCTCAAGGGCTGGATTG
>JANXSV010000033.1 GCA_025356505.1 Methylovirgula sp. | reverse complement strand
TGAAGACTTTGTTCGCTGGCTATGGCGCCATCGGCAACGATCATCCGATTCCGCAGACAGACCCCTATTTCAATAAGGATCTGCCGCAGCTCAAGCATGACCCGGAATTGGCCAAGTTCCACTTCAAAAAAGCTGGCATGGCCGATGCGAAGATCGTCTTGCAGGCGTCTGATGCCGCCTTCAACGGAGCTGTTGATATGGCCAGCTTGTTACAGTCTGATTGCGACAAGGCTGGTTTCAAGATGGAAGTCAAAAAAGAGCCTGCGGACGGCTGGTGGAGCAATGTCTGGTTGAAAGCGCCATTTGTCACGTCCTACTGGGGCGGTCGCGCGGCGGCAACCCAGATGCTCGCTGTTGCCTATCAGCGCGGCGCGGCTTGGAACGAAAGCCACTGGTCGAATGACAAGTTTGAAAAGCTTCTGGTGGATGCCCGCTCCGAGTCAAATGAAGAAAAGCGCAAAACTTACATTTGGGAAATGCAGGCTCTGTTGCGTGACAGCAGCGGCGCGCTTATCCCTGCATTCCGCGACTGGCTCGATGCCCATAACGACAAAGTTGGCGGCATGGCACCTCACGGCGGCTTTGACATGGGCAACGGTCTGGTAGCTGAAAAAGTCTGGATGAAGGGCTAAGCAATTGCTCAAACTGGTCGCCCAGCGGCTCGGTCTCGGTGTGTTAACGCTGTTCGCAGCGGCAGTTTTGATATTTATCGGCACTGAAATCCTCCCCGGTGATCTTGCCTCGGCGATCCTTCAAAACAGCGCAACGCCTGAGTCTCTCAAGGCGTTGCGCATCGATCTGGGCCTCGACCGGCCGGCCTACGTGCGCTTTTTTGAATGGCTCACATCGGCCCTTCGCGGCGACTTTGGTGTCTCGCTCGCCAATAAGCAGCCTGTGCTGGGTGAAATCATACCGAGGCTGAAAAACACCGCATTTCTGGCCGGATATGCCGCAGTCGTTGCGGTTCCTGCCGCTGTGGCCATCGGGCTTTACGCGGCGATACGCCAAGGCAAAGTTTTTGACCGCGCTGCGAACCTTATCACGCTGATGACGATCTCCGTGCCGGAATATTTTCTGGCTTATGTTTTAGTCAAATTTCTGGCGGTCGATAACACGATTTTTCCGTCGCTCGCCAACGCAACACCCGACACGACATTTGTTGAACGCCTCAATCTTTTGTTTTTGCCGATGGTAACGCTGGTACTTGTCGTCGTGGCGCACATGATGCGCATGACCCGCGCGTCGGTGCTGTCGATCATGGCCAGTCCTTATATTGAAATGGCCTTTTTGAAAGGTCTGCCGAAGTGGCGTGTCGTTGTGCAGCATGCCTTTCCAAATGCGCTTGCACCGATCATTTCGGTCATTGCGCTCAATCTTGCCTATCTCATCGTCGGTGTGGTGGTTGTGGAGGCGGTGTTTGTCTATCCCGGGCTCGGGCAATTAATGGTCGACGCCGTGTCGAAGCATGATGTGCCGGTTGTGCAGGCCTGCGGGCTGATCTTTGCCGCCGCCTACATCCTGATGAATTTAACAGCCGACGTGCTCGCCATATTGAGCAATCCCCGCCTGCGCCATCCGCGCTAATGTCAAGTTGGAGCTAAATTTGCGTCTCTTCGGCTACAAAGTTCCAATCACGGCGCAGATCGGCATGGTGATCATTGTCGTTAATCTGCTGATCGCGCTGCTCGCACCGCTCATCGCTCCCTATTCCGAATCAGACATTGTTTGCGATGCCTGGGCCGATCCAAGCAGCCAGTTCTGGTTTGGCTGCGATAATCTGGGCAGAGACATTCTCAGCCGCATGATGTTTGGTGCGCGTACGTCAATTGGCCTGTCGTTGATGATTACGGCTTTGTGCTTCGTCATTGGTATTATTGCCGGCTTTGCTGCGGCGATCTCGGGCCGCTGGCTTGATATATTTCTGTCCCGCCTCGTTGACCTGCTGCTCTCGATGCCTACGCTCATTTTTGCGTTTGTTATCCTTTCGGTGTTGGGCACAGATATTCCGGTTTTGATTATCACAATCGCTCTGCTTTATGCGCCGATTGTCTTTCGACTGGCGCGCGCGGTGGCAATGAACATCACAGTTC
>JANXSV010000142.1 GCA_025356505.1 Methylovirgula sp. | reverse complement strand
GCTGTTTCGCTGTGTTGGCGGATAACCGGAAGTGGCTTGTCAGCCATCACAGTCAGGAGGCTTGGTGGCCAAGGCATGTAATTGACCAGCGTCCAGGATTGCTCAGGCCAAACATCGTGCTGATTGAGCGTGACGAGCATTTCAGTCGAATAAAAGTGCGGCGTCAGGTTAACGTTGATTGGCTCATACGTGGCTTTTTCACCCTTCGAGAGAGGCTTGAAGCTGAAAGCGGAGGATGGCCCGGTTGGTGGTGCGGCCACCTCAAACCCTCCCATACTTTTTGAGCGATCCTGCGGCATATCCAGAGCGGCCAAGTTAGCTGAGGCCGCCTTCGCCTGAGCCGCACTGGCCGGGTGTGGCAAAAACATCAGCGCGGACAAAGCCAGAGCGACAGCGGTCAGCAAGACCTGATCAACCAATAGATTTTGAGGCGCAAGCGTCCTTGCGAGGGCGCCTGCATGAAATCTGGCACGTGTAGAGGCGGTTTTGGTGACGAAAGATTTTTTCATATCACCATGTATAACGCGCGGCTGTTACAGTCGCGTTTTCGAGATCATTACAATTTGAGTCAATCTTGCGATTTGGGTCAATTTGTAATTTTTGCGCCGACTAATATCCCGCAGCAAGTGTGCCGCGCTGGCGCTGGTCGGCCGCGCCCATCAAAATTCCGTCGGCGCGGTGGATACTTTGCGCGGAGCCACCGGCGGGCTGCTGCACCACTTTATGGCCTTTGGCTTCAAGCGCACGGATGGTATCCACCGAGAGCCCCGGCTCGGCCTGAAGCACATCCGGCAGCCATTGATGATGCGTGCGCACTGCTTCAGAGGCCGCAGCGACATTCATGCCAAAATCAAGCACATTGACGATCATTTGCACCACTGTGGTGATGATGTGCGAGCCGCCGGGGCTTCCGGTGACCAGCACGAGCTCGCCGTTTTTGAACACGAAGGTGGGGCTCATCGACGAAAGGGGGCGTTTTGCCGGTGCGGGGGCGTTGGCATCACCCCCCGTAAGTCCGTAGCCATTAGCCGCGCCGGGTTTTGCGGCAAAATCATCGAGCTCATTGTTGAGCATGATCCCGGTTCCGTCCGCAATCAGGCCAAGCCCGTAATTGAAATTGAGCGTGTACGTGTTTGAAACGGCATTGCCGTCAGCATCAACCACGGAAAAATGTGTGGTCTGATCACTTTCATAGGGCGCGGGATTTCCCGGTTTGATCTGCGCGGAAGGACGCGCCTTGTCAGTGGAAATGGTCGCGCGCAATTGCGCCGCGTAATCTGGCGACGTGAGGCCACGGACCGGAATTTTGACAAAGGCGGGATCGCCCAGATATTCGGAGCGATCAGCGTAGGCAAGCTTTTCGGCCTCGGCCATCAGGTGAATCGTGTCGGCGCTGCCCTGCCCCATTTGCCCAAGTGGAAACCCTTCGAGGATATTGAGGATTTCGATGACGTGGATGCCACCCGACGAGGGAGGCGGCATGGAAACAATGTCATACCCGCGATAATGGCCGCGCACTGGCTCACGCTCCTGCGCAGCATAGGCGGACAGGTCCTCCAGGGTCATGCGTCCGCCAGCGCTCTGCACTGCTGCGACGATTTTGGCAGCGACGGGGCCGGTGTAAAAGGCCGAGGGTCCGCGCTCGCCTATAGCGGCCAGCGTATTTGCCAAATCCGGCTGCTTTAAGGTATCTCCGCGCTTGGGGGCAGCCCCCTGCGGGAAATACACAGCCGAGGTCGAGGAAAAGCGGCTGAGAAAGGGCTGGCTGGCGGTCAGCGAATCGGCCAGATCCGCCTCGACGGCAATGCCATCGCGGGCCAGCTTATGCGCCGGGGCGATGAGGGCGGCGAGTGAGAAATTTCCTGAACCGTAACGCGCGGCCAGAGCCAATCCGGCGACTGTGCCGGGCACGCCTACGCCCAAGCCGGTGAATTGAGATTTTGCTGCGACAGCATCGCCATTGCTATCGAGAAAGACGTCTTTGGTGGTCGCCAGCGGTGCCAACTCACGGTAATCGATGGCAATGTCTTTATGGTCTTTGGCAAGATGCACCAACATAAAGCCGCCGCCGCCGATGTTCCCCGCGCGCGGCAAGGTGACCGCGAGGGCAAATCCGACTGCGATGGCCGCGTCAACCGCATTGCCGCCCCGTTTGAGGATGTCGACGCCGATGAGCGTTGCTGTGGCTTCCTGCGAAACAACCATACCGTTTTGCGCAACAACCGGAAGAATGCGGGCTGTGCCTGGCGCGTAAGCCGCAGGCAGGCTTTGGCCGTTGGCCGGGTTTACGGCCAAGGCAACCATGACCGTTAGAGCGCAGGCCGATGCCGACATGTGGCACCAGGATTCTGGGATCTTTCGGCGGGACATGTGGAAATCCTGACTGCCGTAAGGCGCGCCGATAAATGCGTGCCTGCCAAACGGGTAAAGCGCCAAACTGCCATAAAGCGCGGCGCAGGCCAAGCGTGCGCTGAAAAGTGCAAAGCACCGCCGCAATTGTTCAACCAACGCACCGCCGCAAGTGCCTGTTTTGCAGCAGGCACATGTTAAAAATCGCCTTAAAAGCAGGCTCGACAAAATCGGCTTTATTGAGCAAGTTCAGGGCTAGCGGAGAACGCTAGGCGATACCCGTATTCAAGTTGACTCGCCCAAAGTTCTCTGACCACATGGTCAAGTTATTCATATAAGGGAGACATTAATGAACCGGATTTTTTCAGCAACCCTGGCAGCAAGCTTGCTCGCCTCGGTCTCGGCCCATGCGGCCGATTTCAAGCCAGCGATCATTTATGATCTGGGCGGCAAATTCGACAAGAGCTTCAATGAAGGCGTGTTTAACGGCGGCGCAAAATATGCCAAGGAAGCCGGTGTCGAGTTGCGCGATTTCGAAATCCAGAACGACACCCAGCGTGAGCAGGCGCTGCGCAAATTTGCCGGTGACGGCAACAACCCGATCGTTGTGCCCGGGTTTGCCTGGGCAACGGCCCTTGAAAAGATTGCTGCGGAATTTCCAAAAACCAATTTTGCAATCATCGATATGGTCGTTGACAAGCCGAATGTCGCCTCCATCGTCTTCAAGGAGCAGGAAGGCTCGTTTATTGTGGGCGTGATGGCAGCCAAGGCCTCGAAAAGCGGCAAGGTCGGTTTCATCGGCGGCATGGACATCCCGCTGATTCATAAGTTCGGCTGCGGCTATGAGCAGGGGGCAAAATATGCCAACCCGAAAGCAGAAGTGTTCGCCAATATGACAGGCACAGACCCGAAAGCCTGGAACGATCCGGTAAAGGGTGGCGAATTGGCAAAATCGCAGATGTCGCAAGGTGCTGACGTGGTTTACGCCGCGGCAGGCGCAACCGGCATCGGCGTGTTGCAGGCGGTTGCCGATGGCGGCAAACTGGGCATTGGCGTCGACTCCAACCAGAACGGCTTGCAGCCTGGTAAAATTCTCACCTCGATGCTGAAGCGCGTCGATGTCGCCACCTACAATGTGTTCAAGGCCACCAAAGACGGCACGTTCAAGGGCGGCATACAGGCGCTCGGCCTTGCTGAAGGCGGCGTTGGCTATGCGATGGACGATAACAACAAACCGTTGGTGTCCGCCGATATGCAGGCCGCCGCTGATGCTGCAATTGCCGATATCAAGTCCGGCAAAATCAAGGTTCATGATTTCATGGACGACAATAAGTGCATGTGATTTGAAGCGGGGCCTGGTTGCAGTTTGACCAGGCCCTTTTATGTGTGGCTGGACGGCGATTGATGCCGATTCGAGTTATGGACTGAAAGATGGCCGCACCCAATGTTCCCGTGATTGAGCTGATCGGCATAGAAAAACGTTTTGGCGCCGTCCATGCCAACAAAAATGTAAATCTGAAAATTTTGCGCGGCTCCATCCACGGTATTGTGGGTGAAAACGGGGCCGGCAAATCTACGCTCATGTCGATTCTCTACGGGTTTTACGAAGCGGATGCGGGCGAGATAAGGGTCGACGGGGTGCCTGTGCGCATTCGCTCCAGCAAAGAAGCCATCTCGCATGGCATTGGCATGGTGCATCAACATTTCATGCTGGTTGAGCCGCTTTCCGTGCTCGATAATGTCATGCTCGGCAACGAGGGCGGTGCGCTGCTTGCTGGAGGGGAGGCGCAGACGCGCGCGCTTTTGGCCAAGCTTGG
>JANXSV010000138.1 GCA_025356505.1 Methylovirgula sp. | reverse complement strand
TCTTTCGTTTTCATGCGCCGACATCGGCCACAAATGCCGATGTCTCAGACGTTCAAGGCTTTCTCATGCGGCAGTATCCCGCCTGGGTTAAATCATGGCTTGTCCGTCACGGCGGCCTTACACATGACCTCATCACCATGAAATACGACTACGCACGGCAGTTCATCAGAACATGTGCCTGAGTGCCGCGCGCATCGCTTAGGAATTGTGCCCGCCGTGTTCTGAATGATGCTCATGTTCGCCATGTTCTGAATGATGCTCGTGTTCTCCATGTTCTGCGACATGGTTGCAGCCTTCCGGCTTGGGCGGCGGGGGCGGCGTCACCACGGGTGTCACGACAGGTGTAACCGGCGCGGCAGGTACCGTCAGTTTTGTTGAAGACGAACCCAAATCGGGTGTCGGCAGCACAACCACGTCGGTGGCATTGCACTGCGTCCGCTCAACCGGATAGAGCCGCAAAAACCGCTCCAGTGCGGCAGGTGTGCCAGTTTTGAGCGCTTCCTGACAGGCTTTCTCCGGTTTGCTTACCGTTGCGGCCTGGCTTGAGTTTACGGCACACAAGGCCAGGAGCGCACCGAGCCCCAGAAATAGTCCCGGTCTCAAAAATAGTCCCGATTTCACGATATATTTCATAGCGATAACCTCCCGGTGCAACCGGCGCAAAGTTCATAGCGCGCGCAGCGCATCGCCTTTCCTTTTGATCGCACAGTGCCACCCCAATCCGCCGTCACCGGTTGCGGACGATCTTGAAAGAGATTTCGCCTCTTAGTGGCAGCGCGATGCAGCGACTGTGACAACCACAGTGTCCTACTGACAGCACCGCAGGTTAAGTCCGCTATTTGGGTGAGGTATTAGCCTAAGCCTAAGCCTTTTGATCAGACCTTGGGGATTAGCATATCCTTTGGACGTACGCCTGAACGAAGGAGCATGCACAAGCCGGACCCAAAGCGCCCCGTGGCGGACTAGCAGTCAAAAAGTATGAGTTGGTGGGCGCGACAGGGATTGAACCTGTGACCACTACAATGTCAATGTAGTGCTCTACCGCTGAGCTACGCGCCCACGTTTCGCTTTGCCGCGAAGATGCGTCCTATAGCTTGGCAGCATGGCGCATGCAAGTTGCTTTATGAAAATAACTGGCCTCAAGCGGCCAGCAGGCGGCTTACTTCCGAAACCAGATCTTTTAGATGAAACGGCTTTGACAGGATTTTGGCATCCTTGGGCGCGTTATTGTCCGGATTGAGCGCCACAGCGGCAAATCCGGTGATAAACATAACCTTGATATCAGGATCAAGTTCTGTCGCCCGTCGCGCCAGCTCTATGCCATCCATTTCCGGCATGACGATATCTGTCAGCAACAGTTCGAACGGCTCTTCGCGCAGACGATTATAGGCCGATAGCCCATTGTCGAAAGAGGCGACGTCATAGCCGGCATTTTGCAACGCCCGCACCAGAAACTTGCGCATATCATTGTCATCTTCCGCCAGAAGAATCTTGGTCTGCAGATCGGGTGTCAAAGTCATCAGGTCCTCACAAAAGCCGCGTGTTCATGTTCTGCCCTGTTAGGGTAAACAACCCGTGAAGCAGCCTCGAAAATAACTTGGATAAGCGCCGTTTCCATTATTTATGCACAGTGATTATTTGCAGCATAGACGTTATCCAACAGATTTGACATTATAGAAGCATGTCTAACACCAACACAAGCCAGCCAGACAACATTCAGACCTCGGCTTTTAGGGTTACGCGTCCGCGCCTTCAGTCCGCGCCCATCGTATTGAATTCGCCACATTCCGGCTGCGACTATACCCCGGAGTTTCTTAAGCTAAGCCGCCTTTCAGCTATGCAGCTTCGCCGTTCAGAGGATGCGCATGTCGATGAGCTGTTTGAATTTGCCTCCGCGCTCAACCTGCCGCTGCTCAGTGCCAGATTTCCGCGCGCATTTCTTGACGTAAACCGCGAGCCTTTTGAACTTGACCCCGCAATGTTTGATGGCGAGCTTGAGTGCGACATCAACACCAAATCGCTTCGGGTCGCGGCTGGCCTTGGCACGATTCCGCGTGTAGTGGGCGAGGGTCAGGCCATCTATTCTGGTAAACTACCGCCCGTTGAAATAGAGCGGCGGATCAACGGCCTTTACCGGCCTTATCATCGTGAGTTGACCGATCTCCTCGATGAAACCCATCGCCAGTTCGGCCAGGTCCTCTTGCTCGATTGTCATTCCATGCCGTCGCAGCCGTTTATGTCGCCGGTCGCGAACCATTCGCGTGTGGACTTTGTGCTGGGCGATCGCTTTGGCACATCTTGCTCTCCGGACATTGTCGATTGCCTGACGCGCGCCTTGCAGAAAACCGGCATGAAGGTCGCGCGCAACAAGCCTTACGCCGGTGGCTTCATCACCGAGCACTATGGCCATCCGAATGCGAATTGTCACACCTTGCAGATCGAGATTAACCGTGATCTTTACATGAACGAAAAAACCTACGAAAAGCGTCAGACATTTGCCAGCTTGCAAACGCACTTGCGCGAAGCTTTGATACAGTTGCAAAACCACATGAACGCCAAAAGCTTGCACAGGCTGGCGGCCGAATAGCAGCCTAGCTGATAAGCCATGACTTCATCACGCGCCGTGAATGTCAAAGAGAACCGGACTTGCAGACAAAAAAAGAGCCACCCATTTTCATAGGCGGCCCAAGTCTAGGGAGGAAACGCCCAAGGAGGGCATTAGCGACAAGGTCATTGCCGCACCGCAACAATATGCTTGTGCGCCGCACAAAAAGCAAGCTAATTGTTGATCGATTGGACAGGTGCGTCAGACTGTCGCGATCGTACCGGGGTAAACATTCTCTTCAAAGGCAATCCGCGTGACTTCGAATCAAAAAAACAATCATGATTTCAATGGCTTCTTCCATGAATTGGTAACAGCCTCGGCGGAGATCATTCTGCCCCTGTTTCGAAGCGGCCTGCAGTCTGAAGACAAATCTGAGGGCAAAGTCTTTGATCCGGTCACCATTGCGGACCGCGAATCGGAAGCTGCGATGCGGGCGTTGATCTCCGCGCGGTATCCTGAGCACGGAATAATGGGGGAAGAATTTGGCTATGCCAACGAGGGCGCTGAATATGTCTGGGTTTTGGACCCGATTGACGGCACTAAGAGCTTTATCTCGGGCTCGCCGCTTTGGGGCACGCTTGTAGGACTCTTGCACCATGGCAAGCCAATCGCCGGAATGCTCAACCAGCCCTTCACCCGCGAGTTGTTCATCGCGGATGAACATTCGGCGCAGTGGCACGGCCTTGACGCCAATTCAAATCGCGAGTCGCGGAGGCTCAAAACCCGACCTTGCGCCACGCTCGAAACGGCGACCCTGCTCACGACCAGCCCCTACCTGATCGCGGATGGACTGCGCGAGAAATATCTCAAAGTGCAGGAGAAAGTCCGCCTGCCCCGCTTTGGCGGCGACTGTTACATCTATGCGCAACTGGCGATGGGCACTGCCGATCTGGTCATAGAAGCCGGCCTCAAGCCGCATGATATTGTGGCCTTGATCCCGCTCATCGAGCGTGCGGGAGGCATCATCACCAGATGGGATGGCGGTGATGCCGCCAAGGGCGGCGCGATTGTCGCCGCGGGTGATCAGCGGGTCCATGCGCAGGCTCTCGCGCTTTTAAATAGCTAGGCCGCCTATCATTTTGTCAGACGCGGAGGCGCAATTTGCCCCGCGATTGCCGAAAAAGCCGATGTCAAACTGGCGGCATTGGTCGCAAGGTAGGCGTAGTCCGGCTTCGTGGCGCAGTTTTTCAACAGGTTCATGGATCTGGCTTGCTGGTCTGCCGAAAGCTGACCGCCGTGGCTGAACAATACTGCATAGATCTTGACGCCTGTCGCTTTGATCGCATCACAGGATTTCTGGGTGCGCACATCGAGAAAGCTCGCCATCTGATCGAAAGTGATGACCGGTGCCCAGGTCGACGTGAGCGGCCCTGCCCGGCCTACGTCAAGATAATCATAAGCGGAAAAATCCGAATAAGGCGCATAACCGGTATTGTTCGCCGCCACACCATTAATGCCGTCAGTCATCAGCACGATGCCTTTGGTGGTGGTTGCATAAGGTCCGCCATCAGCATAAGGCCCGTTGGGTGACAATGTGCGCCAAGCCCAACTTAGCCCTTCCGAGATCATTGTGCCGCCGCCGTTCCAGTAATTCATACCATTCAGCTTGGTCTTGACGGCGGCCTTAACATTGGAAAGCCTCAGAAGCTCGTCCGGGCAATTGGCATTCGGCCCGTAGGAATCGGGGGCTGTCTCTTTGATTTTGGCAGGAACTGTCACGCCATCATATTTAAACAGCTCGACGGAGTGCATGTTATCGTCATCAACGAAATTTCCGCCCCATGTCGCACCGTATTTAAAGCCTTTTGGCGGTGCGCCGTCGGCCATATAATTGTTGTGATAGCCGAAACCTTCAGGAGGCGGCCATGCGCCGGGAGTAGTGAGTGAATTGTTGTAATAATCAGATTCGTCCGGCCAAAAATACGGCACAAACAGACTGTTCGGGTCGGCGCTGTTTGGAGCCTCTTCGGAAATATCAAGGTCGCGCGGATTAAAGGCGCTGCTGGCGATCATGTCTTCTTTGGTAGGTCGCGCCATGACGCAGCCCTTCCACTGAACGGTACCGCCGCCTGGCGCCGGAATGCGCTTGAACAATTCATAAGGGCTGACAGCAGGGTTGCTCAAAACAGTGCACCGGGAATCATTCCAGACCGCGGGTGCGGCTTGTACCGGAAAGCCAACAGGCACCTGGATCCCGGTTCCACCCGGATCGGGAACATAGGTGAGCGGCGCCAGGGTGTTCGGTGTGACATCAGCTGCTTTGGCCGCTCCAAAACCAAACAATTCCTGCGCAATGAGGCTTACCGGCGCAAGTACATCCAGCGAGCCCTGCCGGTCGCCGCTGCCGCTGCCGCCCGGGCCCGTATAGGGACCTCCGCCACCGCCTCCGCTGGCAGGATTTGGCGTGCACCCAGTTCCTTCGGCCACCCACCGGTACCGAAGTGAGGCGCCCGCCCAAATCGATTGCGCCTGCGTGTCTATCATTGAGCTCGGAAAATGTTGCGCACCGGGATTTACCGCCGCCACATAGGGAACGACGCTGATTTTCACTTTGGCGTGCGAGGGGTCGGAAGCAAATACCTGATCCACCAACGTGTTTGAAGCCGATATGACTGCCGAAATATCCGTGCTCATCGACCCTGTGTTGTCGAGCGCCAAGGCCAGTTCCAGCGGCGCTCCACCGGCCGTAGTTGCTTCAGCAAAGGCGTGAATCGTCGTCGTCGGATTGTTAAATATACGCAGGAAAATATTGTTAACCTGAGCTGAAAGATTGACCTGAAACTGGCTGGTAGTTGGCTCGCTCTCAGCCGTATTCAGAGCCATAACTTCGTTTTTATAGACGAAATTTGCCGAAACGAAATTGGCTGCAACGGTTTGCCTGCTTGCCTGAGTACCGGCAGGTGAATTGGCGATATTCAACACAGCCGAGTCCGCCGCCGCTTGAAGCGAGGTTTTTAAGCGAGCTGCTCTGGCATAATCGATTGCGACGCCAACGCCCAACACGACCGGTATGAAGGCCAGCGCAAAAATCATTGCCACATTGCCGGACCGGTTCGTCCGGAATTTGGCAATCGGCAAGAGCTGACTGACTATTTTGAGCGTTCTGAAATTTATCATTCATCCACCGGGCAAATATATCTTGATACCCGACGATGAGGCCAAATGTTCAAATAACTCCTAACAAACCGCTCAGAATCCAGTTAAAACTGCGCGAAAGGCGCTGTTTACGAGGTCCGTCTGCTCAACCAAAGTTTGACGTCACCAAGCTTGTATCCGCAGGTGCGAGCGGTGATAATAAAGCATAAAAGTCGGTGCCGAAAAACTCAGCGCCCAATACAGACAGGACGCTCTTCTTGATGTCGAGTGCCGTCGCAAAGGAGGAACGCCCATGTCCGATCAGATTTATCCCGTATCTCCGGCATGGCAGGCGCGCGCCCACATCAATCCGGCGCAATACAAAGCCATGTATCAGGCGTCCATCGCCGATCCGGAAGCGTTTTGGGCAGAACACGGCAAGCGCATTGACTGGTTCAAACCCTATACCCGCGCCAAGCACACGTCCTATGACAGCCACAACGTCTCGATCAAATGGTTCGAAGATGGCCTCACAAACGTCGCTTACAATTGCATCGACCGCCATTTGGCCAAACGCGCCAACCAAACCGCCATCATCTGGGAGGGCGATGACCCGTCCCAATCGCAGCACATTACTTATGCCGAGCTTCACCAGCATGTGTCAAAATTTGCCAACGTTCTGAAGGACAAGGGCGTAAAGTCCGGCGATAGGGTTACGATTTATCTCCCCATGATCCCGGAAGCGGCCTATGCGATGCTCGCTTGCGCGCGTATCGGCGCGGTTCACTCCATCGTTTTTGGCGGATTTTCGCCCGACTCTTTGGCCGGACGTATCGAAGGAGCACAATCCGCAGTTGTGATCACTGCCGATGAAGGACTGCGCGGTGGCCGCAAAGTTGCGCTCAAATCCAATGTCGATATCGCCGCCGACAAAGCAGGCTGCGTCAAAACAGTCATCGTGGTGAAGCGCACCGGCGGCGAGGTCTCCATGAAGCATGGCCGAGACGTCTGGTATCACAACGCCATTGAAAAAGTCTCGGCCGACTGCCCCTGCGAGGCGATGTCAGCCGAAGCGCCCCTCTTTATTCTTTATACGTCCGGCTCTACCGGCGCGCCCAAAGGCGTTGTCCACACCAGCGGTGGCTACCTCGTCTATGCTGCCATGACGCATCAATATGTGTTCGATTACCATGATGGTGATATCTATTGGTGCACTGCGGATGTGGG
>JANXSV010000242.1 GCA_025356505.1 Methylovirgula sp. | reverse complement strand
GCAAATGCAACTGAATGCATTTGAACCTATTATCGCTTTCAGTCTGTTCAAAAGCCTGTCTCATATGGAGCGTGGCTGTATCGTGCTTGCGGAAAAATGTGTGGCGGGCATTACAGCGAATGAAAGCCGCTTGCGTGACATTGTCGAGCATTCCATGGCTATCGTGACCGCGCTCAATCCCTACATCGGGTATGCGGCTGCGACGCAACTGGCGCTGGAAGCGCACCATAGCGGTAAAAGCATTCGTGAGTTGGCGCTTGCCAAAAAGCTGCTTCCACCCGAGCAGCTCGACAAGGTGCTCGATCCGAGAAACCTTATTTGACAGTGGCGAGGAGCACTTGCTGCGCGAGGGAAATATTTTGCTTTAGCGCTTGTAACGGTAACAAAAACGCTATTTCTTTTGGTAGCGCGAAAACGACCTGCGGCATTTTGGCTGTTTCAACCAAAACCGATGCTAAAGTATGCTAGCGCTATCGATCAAAAAATGATCGCATTGGATTTGGTCGCAGGAGGATGCGTCTTAATGGCAATGATTAGGCAGAGTGCTATTTATTGTGCTACGCCGTCAGTCGGTTCGGCTATTTTCAAACACGCATATAACAGTGTTGCTCTCACCTCTGCTTATCTTGGCCGGGCCTCCATTTGCCGTGAAGACATTGGCAAGCTCAACCGCTTTGCTTTCGCAAATAAACATGCCGACATTGCTCGGGCACGCGTGCGCGCTGTGCCGCAAAGGGGTGAATTTGCTTTCCACGACATATTGTTCGGCATTCGCTGTTGCGAGGTGCGCTCAAATTGAAACACTTAGGTCAAATCAAAGGTGTGTTCCTAAAGGCGAATTAATCGCCGGACACATCCAAAATTAGAAAAATCAAAAATACAGGGAGAGAAAAATGCAAAAAATTTCAATGATCATCAACGGGCGGGCTGCTAGCGGCCACGTCGACTCGCGCACTCTTCTGGTGCAGTTCATCCGTGATCATGAGCACTTGACCGGAACACATGTCGGTTGCGACACCAGTCAGTGCGGCGCCTGTGTCGTGCATGTGGAAGGTAAGGCGGTTAAATCCTGCACATTGCTGGTGCTGAGCTGTGAAGGTGCGAACGTCACGACCATTGAAGGTCTGGCCAATGGCGAACAGTTGCATCCGATGCAGGCTGCGTTTCGTGAACATCACGGGTTGCAGTGCGGGTATTGCACTCCTGGAATGATTATGGCCGCGGTTGATATCGTAAATCGCAAGGGTCATCACCTCGATGAGGCGACGATCCGTCATGAGCTGGAAGGCAATATCTGCCGCTGCACGGGATATCATAATATTGTCAAAGCCGTTGCCGCCGGTGCGGAAGCGATGCAGCACGATCACGCCGCTGAAAGCGCCCACGCGCACGCCGCTGAATAATCAATAACGAGAGATTTGCGTATTTCCGACAAATCCGGCTTTTTGGAGAAAACCCATGAGTGCTACAGGTATTGGCGCATCAGTCCGCCGCAAAGAAGATCAGCGTTTCCTCACCGGAAAAGGCAATTACACCGATGACGTGAATCGCGTTAATCAGACGCATGCCTATTTCCTGCGTTCGCCGCACGCCCATGCGAAAATCAACAAAATCGACATTTCCAAAGCCAAACACATGGAAGGCGTTTGCGGTATTTTCACCGGCGCGGACCTTGTGGCGGATAAAATCGGCGGGCCGATCTGCGGCTGGATGATCCATTCAAAGGATGGCTCACCGATGAAAGGCGCGCCACATCCGGCTTTGGCCATCGACAAGGTCAATTATGTTGGCGATCACGTTGCTGTGGTCATTGCCACCACCTACGCGCAGGCTCGTGAGGCTGCCGAAGCGATTGATGTCGATTACGGGGTTTTGCAAGCCAATGCCGATACGGCAAGCGCAACCAAAAAGGGTACACCGCAAATTCACGAAGTTTCCGCCGACAATACGGTTTTCAATTTCCACCTTGGAAACAAGGACGAAACCGAGGCTGCCTTCAAGCGCGCCGCGCATATCACCAAAATTGACCTCATCAACAACCGGTTGGTGCCAAACCCGATGGAGCCGCGCGCGGCTATCGGCGAATATGATGCAGGAACAGGCGTTTACACTCTGCACACCACCAGCCAGAACCCGCATGTTGCGCGGTTGGTGATTTCGGCTTTCTGCGGCCTCGCCCCGGAAAACAAGCTGAGGGTGATTGCGCCGGACGTCGGTGGCGGCTTTGGCTCGAAGATCTTCATTTATGCCGAAGAGATCGTGGTGGCTTGGGCTTCGAAAAAAGTCGGACGGACAGTCAAATGGACGTCGGACCGGACCGAGGCTTTCCTTTCCGATGCACATGGCCGCGATCATGTCACTCACGCTGAACTGGCGGTGGACGATAAGGGCAAGATGATTGGTGTGCGGGTGCATACCATCGCCAATCTTGGCGCTTATCTCTCAACCTTTGCGTCCTCGGTGCCGACCTACCTCTACACGCCATTGTTGTCGGGCCAGTATAATATCCCGAATGTTTATGCGGAGGTGGATGCTGTTTACACCAACACTGCACCGGTGGATGCCTATCGCGGTGCGGGACGGCCGGAGGCCACGTTCGTAATCGAGCGTCTGGTGGAAGTGGCGTCGCGCGAGTTGAACCTTGATCCGGCAGAGTTCCGGCGGCGCAATTTTGTGACCCAGTTCCCGCATCAGACACCGGTTATCATGTGTTATGACGCTGGCGACTTTAATGCCTCCATGAAAAAGGCG
>JANXSV010000112.1 GCA_025356505.1 Methylovirgula sp. | reverse complement strand
CCTAGCAGCAAGATTTTAGGCCAAAAACCGGCCAGTTTAACCTGCTGATACAACTCACTTTTATTTTAGCTTGGCCGTGTTTGGCCGACTTTGGCCCAAATTTTCGCATCTTGACGATGCAGTTTCTAAGGCATTTTTAAGCCTATCTCACGTTGAACAGCGGTCTGCGACTCGCTCAAAAGTCCCGCCTGGCCCTTTACTTGCGGCTTCATTTTGCGTGATTCGAGGCGGTTTGCCGACGTTTCTCGACGATTGAGGCTGTTGGCAGACAGTTTTTTGCCCAAACATCACTTTGACGCCGCAGATTTTCCCTCACCTGTAAAATCGGGCGCATAATTTGCATTGAGCGTCGAACGCGCGACGGCATATCTGCGGGACTTTTATGCTGCGATGCACAACAAATAGCCTCCCCGCGGATGGTTTGTGACAAAATTGCAAAAGTGATATGCATTTTATGACGGATATATTCTGAAAATTAGGCGCAAAAACCGCTTTGAGCGCTTTATGAGGCTTGAATATCTGCCACATTATGGCCGTAATCGCCTAATTACTAAGACTTTGTAAATTTTGCACTGCAAAATTTGCATAGCTGCACCGCAACATAAACGCTACTCCTTTCGTCTAAGATGCGGCATATATGGCTTCGTCAAAGGGAACACATCGCTTCGCAGAAACGAAGCAGCACGGGGGCCACCCCGCTTAACACTAGGAGTAAAAACAATGACTTTTACAAGCATTGCTCAGAAATTTGAAAATTGGCGTCGTTACCGCGCATCGGTTCGGGAGCTTTCGCAGCTTTCAGATCGCGAACTTAATGACCTCGGAATTTTCCGTGCGGACATCGAATTCGTGGCGCGTGGCGCTGTTCAGGCCTGAGCCGATCGGTTCGCCTATCAAAGCTTTTCGGGCTCAGGCTCATCATTAACTAACTGGAATATAACATGATTTTCTCAGCACTCTCTACCAAAGTTGCCGCATGGCGTCGTTATCGCACAACAGTGCGTGAGCTCAACGCACTGTCGGATTATGATCTGCAGGACCTCGGCATTGGCCGCAGCGAGATCGAAAGCGTTGCCCGCGCCGCGGCCATCGCCTGAAGTTAAAACGCGGTAGGTTCGAGAACGTTCCTCCCAGACATCTCTCGCCGCGTTCAGAAGCGCCCGCCAGTCCTCCCCTGGCGGGCGTTTTCTCTTTTTAATCTTGGCGGGCGTTTTCTTTTTGAAGCATTGCATATGAATTGGCCGAGCCATTTCTGCCACACATTGCCTATTTGTAATGGAAAGTTCCGCCCCGATCATTGCGCCATCCGGCAACGCCACTTATGGTCGCGCCAATGAAAAACGCACTTCCAGCTCCCGTACATGTCATTGGTGGCGGCCTAGCCGGTTCCGAGGCCACGTGGCAGCTCGTTAATGCCGGTGTTCCGGTGATTCTGCATGAAATGCGCCCCGTTAGGGGCACGGACGCGCATTTAACCGACCATTTTGCAGAGTTGGTCTGCTCTAATTCGTTCCGTTCCGATGATGCCAATGCGAATGCCGTCGGGCAAATCCATTATGAAATGCGGCAATTAAATTCGATTATCATGCAGTGCGCCGATGCGCATCAGGTTCCTGCTGGAGGGGCGCTCGCCGTCGATCGGGTTGGTTTTTCGCAAAAAGTAACCGATGTGCTGCTGAATCACCCGCTTGTTACCGTTTCCCGCGCAGAAATTGCCGGCCTGCCGCCTGTGGAGTGGGACAATGTCATAATTGCCACCGGGCCGCTTACCTCGCAGGCGCTGGCGCAAGGCATCCGCAGTTTAACAGGTGAAGATGCCTTGGCTTTTTTTGACGCCATTGCCCCTATCCTGCACCGCGATTCGATTGACATGAGCAAAGCATGGTTCCAATCGCGCTATGACAAAACCGGGCCTGGAGGCAATGGCGCTGATTACATCAATTGTCCGCTCGATAAAGACCAATACATCGGCTTCATCGAGGCACTGATCGCCGGTGAAAAAACCAGCTTTAAAGAATGGGAATCGACGCCATATTTTGATGGTTGCCTGCCGATCGAGGTCATGGCGGAGCGCGGCGCTGAGACATTGCGCCATGGCCCGATGAAACCTATGGGCCTCACCAACGCTCATAACCCCACTGTTAAAGCCTATGCTGTAGTTCAGCTTAGGCAAGATAACGCATTGGGAACATTATACAATATGGTCGGTTTTCAGACCAAGCTGAAATATGCGGACCAGGTGCGCATTTTCAAAACCATCCCCGGGCTTGAAAATGCTGAGTTTGCCCGGCTCGGTGGCCTGCATCGCAATACTTTCCTCAATTCGCCTGTCGTGCTCGACGCTAAGCTTCGATTGAAAGCCCGGCCGTCGCTGCGGTTTGCGGGGCAAATCACCGGCTGCGAGGGTTACGTCGAGAGCGCCGCCGTAGGGCTCATAGCCGGGCGTCTGGCTGCAGCTGAGCGGCTTGGGGTGGAGTTGTCCATGCCGCCGCAGTACACGGCTTTGGGAGCGCTTTTAAACCATATTACGGGCGGTCACCTCGTAACCATCGACGCAGGGCCGCGCTCTTTTCAACCTATGAACATTAATTTTGGCTTGTTTCCGCCGCTCGTGGAAGCGTTGAAAGCCCCGGAAGGTAAGCGTCTGCGCGGGCATGACAAGGTTTTGGCAAAGAGGCATGCATTGACCGCGAGGGCCAAGGTCGAGCTTGCGGCGTGGAAAGCTATATCGCCACTGCAATTTGGTGGCTGATGACATTGATCGCACGCTACATTTTTCGGACGACCGCCGGAGCCTTTCTGGCGGCACTGTTCGGACTGACAGGCGTTATCTGGATTACGCAGGCGCTGCGCGAGGTCGATCTGCTCACAACAAAAGGCCAAACGCTGTGGATTTTTTTCGGTATTACCGGTCTGGGCATCCCTATTTTGCTCATGATAATCGCTCCTATCGCTTTGTTTATAGCAATGATTTATGTGCTCAATCGTCTCAACGGTGATAGCGAGTTAGTGGTTCTTAGCGCTTCGGGCTTTTCACCCTGGCTGCTGTTGCGTCCGTTTATTCTACTCTCCGTGCTTGTGAGCATCGCAGTCGCGAGCTTGACGCTCGTCATCATGCCATGGAGCTTCCGGGTGCAAAAAGACCTGGTCACCAAAGTTCGGACCGATTTCCTGACGCGCATCGTCGAGGCGGGGCAATTTATACCTCTCACGGACGGATTTCTCTTTCATTATCGCGAACGCGGGCCAAACGGCGAGCTTCTCGGCGTATTTATGCAGGATCGCCGAGACCCTGCCAAAATCGCGGTTTATCTGGCGGAAGTCGGCAAAACAGTCGATATTAACGGACAAAACTACCTCATAATGGAAAAAGGCAGTGTGCAGCGGCAGGATTCAGGCTCGGGTGATGCAGCTATCGTGACGTTTGACCGCTATGCGATTGATTTGTCGCAATTTGCCCCGAACTCCAATGGGCTGAACTTCGTCCCGCGAGAGCGCGAAACTCAAGAGCTGGTCAACGCAGACCTGACGCAGCCTGCGCTTGCCGCTCAAACAGGACGCATACGGGCTGAGCTGCAAGACCGCTTTATCAATCCGCTTTACGCGCTCGCCTTTGCACTCATTGCCTTTATCGGGCTCGGGCA
>JANXSV010000101.1 GCA_025356505.1 Methylovirgula sp. | reverse complement strand
CTTGGTCCATGGCGCATGTTCGCCCGAAAACGTCGTGGTCACGAGCACGTCGTTGGCCGGATCCACATGCATGTAATATTGCTCAGACGTATAGTCGAAATCAGCAATACCCGCTGTCACAGGGTCTTCTTTGACGATGTTGATGCGGTAGTCGATCACATTGCCGGGATGGGCGACCCATTGACCGCCGACCATGAACTGATAGTCCACCGCGTCGCGAAAGGCATCGCCCATGCCGCCGTGATAGCCGCCAAGCCCGACACCGGACTCGACGGCGGCAACCAACGCGGCGCACTCGTCTTTTTCGATTTTGGACATGGTGTAGATCGGCACAATAAGGCTGAGGTCTGTTAAGGAAGGGTCCAGAAACGCCGTTGTCTGCGTTTCAATTTGAACCTCAAACCCGTCGCCGCGCAGCATATCGGCGATAATCTGTGCGCCCTGTTCAGGGTCGTGCCCGTCCCATCCGCCCCATACAATCAAAGCTTTTTTCATGGCATCCTCGCTCTGAACTTGCATATGTTTCGCACTGGCATGTTAGTCAGGCAAGGGAAAAATATTTAAAACATTTCAGCCCATGTGTTCGCAACATATGCGGGATATCAATAAGCCATGTCTTCCATGGACGCTTTCTTCTTTTCGACAAATTCGCGCAGCGCTTCGTCAACGCCCGGGTCTATGGCGGGGGCTTCATACTCAGCCAGAGACTTTTTCCAAGCGGCATTGGCCCGCCGGGACGCATCGAGCGACCCTTCTGCCTGCCACTGTTCAACGGAATTGGTATCAGACAGCGAAGATCGGTAAAACGCGCTTTCAAAATTGCTCTGCGTATGGGCGCAGCCCAGAAAATGTCCGCCCGGCTCAACCTGATTGAACGCCTCCATGGCCTGCCCGTTTTCAGACATATCAACACCTTTGGCGAGGACATGCATGGCACCAAGCTGATCGAAATCCAGCATGAATTTCTCGTAGGACGCCGAGAGCCCGCCTTCCATCCAGCCTGCGGCATGCAGCACAAAATTCGCGCCTGCCAGCATCGTCGGCACCAAAGTCTGCGCACTTTCATAAGCCGCCTGTGCATCCGGCATTTTCGAAGCGCACAAAGAACCGCCGGAGCGGAACGGCAAATTCATCATGCGTGCAAGTTGCGCCGCGCCGTAAATCGCCAGAGACGCTTCGGGTGTGCCAAATGTTGGTGCGCCCGATTGCATTGAAAGCGTTGATACAAACGTTCCGAAAATAACCGGGGCGCCGGGTCGCACCAGCTGGCAGAAAGCCGTACCCACCATCACCTCCGCCAGTACCTGCGTCAGCGTGCCGGCAACGGTAACGGGGCTCATTGCGCCCGCCAGAATGAACGGCGTTATGATGCAGGCTTGATTGTTAGCAGCATAGACTTCCGCCGCGCCCAGCATGGTGGCGTCCCACACCAGCGGCGAATTGGCGTTGATGAGGCTGGTGCAGACGGTGTTGTTCTGGATAAAATCCTTGCCGAACAGGATTTCGCACATATCGACAGTGTCTTGCGCCCGCTCCGGCGCAGTTACTGAGCCCATGAACGGCTTGTCCGATAGGCGCATGTGCGCATAGACCATTTCCAGATGGCGCTTGTTCACCGGCAAGTCCACCGGCTCGCATACTGTTCCGCCGGAATGGTGAATATAGGGGCAATTATACGCCAGCTTCACAAAATTCTGGAAATCTTCCAGCGTGCCGTACCGGCGACCCTTGTCGATATCATGCACGAAGGGCGAGCCGTAGTTTGGAGCAAAAACCGTATTTTGGCCGCCAATGACCACCGACCTCTCGGCATTGCGCGCATGTTGAGTGTATTGCGAAGGGGCGGTTTCGCACAGTTTTCGCGCCAACCCGCGCGGAAAGCGAACCCGCTCGCCCTTGATATCCGCTCCGGCGTCTTTGAACAGTTTCAACGCATTTGGATATTCGCGCACTTCGATGCCGACGCTTTCGAGCAAGCTTTCTGCATTATAAGCGATCTGTGCCAGAGCTTCAGCGGAGAGAACCTCAAAAACCGAAATGTTGCGGCTGATGTAGGGAATGGAAACATGCGAGCGGGCACTGCGCGCCTGGCGGCGAGCCTCGCGGCCCCGCCTCGGTTCAGCAGCACGGGCATCAGGAGCGGGGGTTTCGAGGCTGACTGCGCTAAGGGTCTCGCTCATTCTGTCTCTCCAAAGTGTCTGGCTCTTGGATAGCATTTGGCCCGTTTGGAACCTGACGCGAAAGGACAGGTCCGTGTCGTTTTGTGTTGCATCATGTCGCAATCACGGTGCAATCATGATCGTCGAAATTCCAGGAGCAAATCAGTGAAGCAGCAGGCGCGCGTGGTGGTGATTGGTGGCGGTGTCGTGGGTGTTTCGACGCTCTATCATCTCGCCAAAAAAGGATGGAGCGACGTTGTTTTGGTAGAACGCAAGGAACTTACGTCCGGTTCCACATGGCACGCCGCCGGACTGCTCCCGCTGTTCAACATGTCTTATTCCGTGGGCCAGATTCACAAATATTCGGTCAATCTCTACAAAAGCCTCGAAAAAGAGACAGGGCAGCCTGTCGGCTTTTCGCAGGTTTCGAACATTCGCCTCGCCCGCACCAAAGACCGCTGGGATGAGTATCTCTATTACAAGGGCGTTGCAGAGACGATCGGCGTTAATGTCGATGTGCTTACGCCACAGCAGGTCAAGGAAATCTGGCCGCTATGCAATATTGACGGCATCCTTGGCGCAATCCAGCATAAAGATGACGGTTATATCCAGCCTGCCGATTTGACCCAGGCTTTGGCCAAAGGCGCACGTTCAATGGGCGCGGAAATCTATCGCAATACCACGGTCACCGCCATCGAGCGTGTGGGCGAGCAATGGGTGGTCAAAACCGATAAGGGCGATATCACCTGCGAGCACATCGTGTCCTGCTCCGGCAACTTTGCCCGCAAAACCGGAGCGATGGTGGGCCTCGATATCCCGGTTATTCCTGTCGAGCATCAATATATCGTCACCGAACCCCATCCGGAAATCATGGCCCGCAAAAAGGCTGGATTGCCGGAAATGGGTGTCCTGCGCGAGTCGGATTCAAGCTGGTACATGCGCGAGGAAAACGGCGGCCTGCTCCTCGGCCCCTACGAAAAGGGCGCTCCGGCCTGTTACATGGACGGGCCTTCCGATGCCTCTGAATATGAGCTGTTTCAGGCCGATCTTGACCGTCTGGAGCCTTACATCGAAACCGCAATGGTGCGGGTGCCAGCCTTTGGCGAGGTGGGTATCAAGAAAATCTATAATGGCGCCATCGCCTATTCGCCCGACGGCTCACCCATCATCGGCCCGGCCTGGGATGTGCCGAATTTCTGGCTCAATGAGGGTCATTCGTTCGGCATTACTGCTGCGGGCGGTGCAGGCTGGCAATTGGCGGAATGGATCGTCGAGGGCGAGCCTTCGGTTGACATGATGGGTGTGGACCCGCGGCGTTTCGGCCCCTATGCGACCCGTGGCTACCTCAAGGAAAAGAATGAGGAAGCCTATGACTCGGTTTTCACCATTCACTATCCAGATGAAGAGCGAAGCGCCTGCAGGCCTCTCAAGACTGTGCCGAATTATTCGCGCATGAAAGATCTGGGCGCGGTCTTCGGTTCTGTTTACGGCTGGGAGCGGCCAAATTGGTTTGCGCCCAAGGGCTATGCCTTGAGTGAAAAAGAGCTCGACAAGCCGGATGTGCTTCTGAATGAAAATCATCAAAACGTGAAGGCAGGGGAGCCAATTCGCGAGAAATACAGCTTTCGCCGATCGAACTATTTCGCCCATGTCGGCAACGAGGTAAAAAATACCCACAGGTCTGTCGGGTTGCAGGATATGTCGCCTTTCGCCAAAGCAATGGTTTCTGGCCCCGGCGCGCGCGCTTGGCTTGATAGCATTCTGGCCAATCGCATCCCCAAGCAGCGCGGCCGCATTGCCTTGACCCACCTGCTGACTTCACTTGGCGGAGTGCGCGCCGAATTCACCGTATTTGAATCGAGCCCGGGCAAGTTTTATCTTGTCTCGGCAGGCGCGCTGGAGCGGCACGACCATGACACGCTGAAAAAGCTGTTGCCCAAGGACGGCTCGGTGACGTTT
>JANXSV010000039.1 GCA_025356505.1 Methylovirgula sp. | reverse complement strand
GATATGGAGCTCACCGCGTCTGACCTCGACAGGGCGCACCCGCTTTTTGACGAGAACAGAACCTTGTTCCAGGATTTTTTCACGACACGTTCGAGGTTTCTCGGGTTCTCTCTTGCCAAAATTGTAAAGCCGGATGCGAGTGAAGTTCTGGACTCGGGACTGAAGGACGACAACGCCAAATTTCCCGAGCAACGTGATTTCACCGACGCCGAGGAAGATGCTCCCATATGCGTCGCGCCTCAAGGGCGTCAGACGTTTTTTGCCCTCGTGAAGCTCACATCCTACCCCGGATCTTATCTTTACGTCGCGCGGCAGGTTGATCCCTACGCGGTTGATTTCCCAAAGGAGGCAGAGGGAATCAACCAGATCTATAATGATTTCGATGCGCATCGGAAAAACATCCAGATCGCATTTGCGTCGATGTTTATCCTGCTGGCGCTTATCATGTTGTTATCGTCGGTGTGGCTGGGGCTTTCGTTCGCAAACAGGCTCGTAAATCCTATCCGCAGGTTGATCAGCGCAACTGACGAGGTGGCAGGAGGCAATCTTGACGTAACGGTGCCTGTGCGCGCCAGTGAAGGCGATATCGGCCACCTGGCGCAGACGTTTAATAACATGACCAGTGAATTGCGTTCGCAGCAATCGCGATTGATTGATGCGAATGCTTTGGCGGATCAGAGACGGGTTTTTACCGAAGCAGTCCTTTCAGGGGTTCCTGCTGCAGTTTTTGGGATCGATAATTCGAACAATATCACAGTCTGTAATGAAGCTGCATATCGGTTTGCATCCGCGCTTGATATGGAAAAAGCCAAGCTGGTGGGCCAGCCTATTCTGTCTGTCGTGCCGGAGCTTATGAGCCTTATTATTGAGGCCAGATCAGCCCGCGGCAGAATGCGTCAAGCTCAAATCACGCTGTTGCGAAAGGGCCGTGAGGGCATTTTCAATGTTCGCATTTCGCCTGAATCGACACACGACGGGCCACAAAGCATGGTAGTTACGCTCGACGAAATCACTGATTTGGTGACAGCGCAGAGGACATCAGCTTGGGCGGACGTGGCGCGCCGCATTGCCCATGAAATTAAAAATCCCCTCACGCCGATACAGCTTTCCGCCGAACGGCTGAAGCGCAAATATGGTCGCAGCATCACAGTCGACAAAGACATATTCGACCAGTGTACCGATACGATTGTGCGGCAGGTGGAGGACATAAAACGAATGGTGGATGAGTTTTCTTCCTTTGCGCGTATGCCAAAAGCCAAGCCGGAGCAGGAAGATATCGGCGAAACAATTCGCCAGACGCTTTTCTTGATGCGCATAGGTCATTCTGACATCAAGTTTGAAGATCTTAGTCCGATGGAACCCCTAGTCGTCGCGTTTGACCGCAGGCTGATCAGTCAAGCGCTTACCAATATTGTCAAGAACGCCACTGAGGGTATCATGGCGGCCTATGTCCCCTATGCGGGGCAGGGTATTATTACGGTTCAGGTAACGCACAGCGTCGAAGGTTTCATTCAGATTGATGTCAGCGACAACGGCATCGGGTTCCCTGCAGAAAATCGACAACGCTTGTTAGAGCCCTACATGACCACGCGTCCGGAAGGTACCGGCTTGGGTCTTCCCATAGTGGCTAAAATTTTCGAAGAACACGGCGGCGGGATAGAGCTGCTTGATGGCCTTCCAAATGCAGTCACAGGCCGACCGGGCGCCAGAGTTCGGCTCTTTTTCCAGGTGGTCGAGAAGTCTCTCGAACGCGCCGCGGTGCACTGAAACAGGATCGAAATCCATCATGGCCAGCGATATTTTGATAATTGACGATGAGGCGGACATCAGGGAACTGGTGGCCGGGATCCTGTCGGATGAGGGGCACGGCACCCGGGTTGGCAAAAATGCAAATGAAGCGCTTGCGGCTATCGAATTGCGGCGTCCCCAGCTCATTTTTCTCGATATTTGGCTCCAAGGCTCCACGCTTGACGGTCTGCAGCTTCTGGAACTGATAAAATCCAGCCATCCGATGGTGCCGGTTGTGATGATTTCGGGGCATGGCAACATAGAGACAGCCGTGGCTGCGATAAAACTTGGCGCATATGATTTTATCGAGAAGCCCTTCAAAGCGGATAGGCTTGTGCTTGTAGCCGAACGCGCACTGGAAACGTCTCGTCTGAAACGTGAGGTTTCCGAATTGCGATCCCGCGTAGGTCAAGCAGAGGGACTTGTCGGAAAGTCCGGCGCTGTGAACCAGTTGCGATCTCTGATCGAGCGTGTGGCACCTGCGAATTCGCGTATCCTGATCTCCGGCGCGCCGGGCAGTGGCAAGGAAATTGTCGCGCGGGCGATACATTCGGCCTCAATCCGCACGAATGGCCCTTTCGTGATATTAAGCGCCGCGACGTTGACACCCGAAACAGTTGAGCGGGAATTGTTTGGCTCAGAGCCCGGCGAGGGGAGATTACACAAAGTTGGCGCATTAGAAGAAGCGCATACGGGCACCCTCTATCTGGACGAAGTGGGTGAAATGCCAAAGGAAACCCAAGCTAAAATCTTGCGCGTCCTTGTCGACCAGAGCTTCCTGAGGCTGGGCGGCACCAATCGGGTTCAGGTGGATGTCCGTATTGTGGCGAGCACCAGCCGCGACCTGATACCGGCCATATCGGAAGGCAAATTTCGTGAAGACCTTTACCATCGGCTTTCAGTGGTGCCGATACGCGTTCCCAGCCTCTCCGAACGCCGGGAGGACATCCCGGACCTGATCGATGTTTTTATGGAGCAAATGTCCCAAAACGCTGGATTGCCGAAGCGGAAAATATCGGATGAGGCGATGGCGGTTTTGCAAACGCACGACTGGCCTGGGAATTTGCGCCAGCTGCGCAACAATATCGAGCGATTGATGATTCTCATCACCGCTGATCCTGATGCGGAGGTCACGGCGGAAATGCTTCCCAAAGAAATCGGCACGTTGGTTCCCTCCACGCCGAATGGATCGGGAGGCGAGCGAATCATGAACATGGCTTTGCGGGAGGCGCGCGAGCTTTTCGAGCGTGAATATCTCGTGGCGCAGATCAATCGGTTTAGCGGTAACATCTCTCGAACCGCTGAGTTCATTGGAATGGAAAGGTCGGCTCTTCACAGAAAATTGCGATCGCTCGAGATCGAAATGTGACCGGAGGCCTTGAGTCATTGTAGGTTGAGACAATATGACACAATATGTTCAACGTTGAATGTTGCCACTATTGCCGTGAGCCGTCACGCGGCGGCATCACAATTGCGTCCGTAAATTAGACAAAATTTAAATGGAATAAGAGCCTAACAATAAAGGAAATAAAATGGCCTCCGAACGTGCTCAAAATCTCCAAGACACCTTTCTCAATTATGTGAGAAAAGAGAAAATCCCGCTGACCATATTTCTGGTGAACGGCGTAAAATTGCAGGGTGTTGTGTCCTGGTTTGATAATTTCTGCCTCTTGCTGCGCAGAGATGGGCACGCCCAGCTCGTTTACAAACATGCGATCTCAACCATCATGCCTGGTGCGCCGCTGCGCATGTTTGAAGGCGACGAAAACGAAAAGGCGTAGTCTCTGAGCGTGGATATCTTAAAAGCGAACAAGCCAAGCGGCAACGTCACGACCTCTGTCGGGTGGGCTGCCAAGGCGAACACCGAAGCCGAGCTCGCCCGCAACACGCACACCCTTGTGGTGGGGCCTTACTTGAAAGAGAGGGGGGGTCGTTCGAATGATGAAGGCGCTCATTCTCTTCGCTCCCCCGAAGCTCGCTTGGATGAAGCGCGCGGTTTGGCGCTGGCCATTGACCTCGATGTCGTTGCCTCTGTTCTCACTGCGTTGAGCGATGTCCGTCCGGCAACCTTCATCGGGACGGGTAAAATTGCCGAGTTGGCTGAAATTGTTGCGGACAAAGAGGTCAGTCTTGTTGTCATGGACTGTGCCCTGTCACCGGTTCAACAGCGCAATCTCGAAAAGGCTTTCGGCGCGAAAGTCATTGATCGTACCGGATTGATTTTAGAGATATTCGGTCGCCGGGCGCGCACCCGTGAGGGGTCGCTTCAAGTGGAACTTGCGCATCTGAATTATCAAAAATCGCGGCTCGTACGCTCATGGACCCATTTGGAGCGCCAACGCGGCGGCTTCGGCTTCCTGGGCGGGCCGGGCGAAACGCAGATCGAGACAGATCGAAGGCTGATTCAGGATCGCATGATCCGTATTGAACGTGAACTAGACAGCGTGAAAAAGACACGCGGGCTCCACCGCAAGTCACGCGAAGATGTGCCTTTTCCGGTGGTGGCACTGGTCGGATATACCAACGCCGGCAAGTCAACTTTATTCAATCTTTTAACGAAAGCCGAAGTGCTCGCGCAAGACATGCTATTCGCGACTCTTGATCCGACACTGCGCTCGGTGAAGCTGCCCCATGGCGGCAAGGCGATCATGTCTGATACGGTCGGGTTCATTTCAGAACTTCCCACAATGCTCGTTTCTGCATTTCGAGCCACTCTCGAAGAAGTCATAAGCGCTGATGTCATCCTCCATGTCAGGGACATTGCTCATGAAGATGCTCAAGCGCAAAGTGTGGACGTTGAGCGTATTCTTGGTTCGTTGGGGATCGAGGTCGAAAATCACGACCGGTTGATCGAGGTCTGGAATAAAATTGATCAGCTTGACCTCGACGCCCGGCAAAACCTGAAAGCGATTATTGACTCGCGGGGCGATAAAAACATCCCGATCATGGTTTCGTCCATAACGGGCGAGGGCATAGATCGCCTGCTTCAGGCGATTGAGCTTCGTCTGGCGCAAGGCAGAACGCTTTTGAGCCTGGATTTGCCCGAAGCCATCGGGCCTGACTTAAACTGGCTCTATGAAAATACTGAAATCCTCGAGCGGCTGGATAAGGATGATGGATCCATGCACTTGGAGCTTCGGGTGTCGCCATCGCGTATCGCGCAAGTGTCCCGCAGGTTTGCCGCAGCCTTGGTAAAAACCGCATAATACCCTCCCGCTTTAATGTTTGGGCGCGCCTTGTTTTTGCCGCTGCGAGCGAATAGGTTCGGGATAAATCTGGCGTTGATTGGCGCTATGACATCGGAGAATAGCTATGGGTGGTTTTAGTATCTGGCACTGGCTGATTTTGGGAATCGTGGCAATGCTGTTTTTTGGCGGTTCTGGCAAAATTTCCGGCGTCATGGGAGACTTTGCCAAGGGCATAAAGGCTTTCAAAAAAGGCATGTCCGAGGATGATGCCGTTGCCAAAGATGAGCCGATGCAGACTATTGACGGAAAGACCGGCGAAGTCATTGATAAGGCGAAAGCTTCAAACAAGTCGTAAGGCACTTTTCGAGACGTTATGTTCGACTTTTTTGACACATCAAAGCTTTTGATCATTGGCGTCGTGGCGCTGCTGGTTATACCTCCAAAAGATCTCCCAAGCGTTCTGCGGCAAGTCGGGCAGGCAGTAGGAAAATTGCGCCGCATGGCAGCGGACTTCCAAAATCAGTTCAAAGAGGCTCTGGCCGATGCTGAACTCGATACGCTGAAAAAGGACCTCATGGCGGTCTCAGACAGCGCCAAAGCGGATTTGAACAAGATTATCGGTACTCACGAGGAGCCGATCGTCCCGGCCACTCAACCGTTGGAACCCGCCCCGCCAGCCGCAGACATGCTCGCAGAACCTGCCATAAAACCCAACGTCAAACGCGCGGCTAGTCTTTCCAGCAAAGCCAAAGGGGCCGTTAAAGCTCCAAGCGTGCGCAAGGCTGATGTGCAAGTGAAAACAGCGGCGACAACGAAACCAACAAAAAGAACTGCAAAAGCTGATGTCTGATGAAATTGACGCCAGCAAAGCGCCGCTCATGGATCATATCATTGAGTTGCGGTCGCGCTTGCTTAAGGCGCTCGTGGCTTTTTTGTTGGCATTTTTCGTCTGCTTCTACTTTTCGCATCAGATTTACAATGTCCTTGCCCAGCCTTTCGCGCAGGTGGTGGGAGCCGATAAGGCGACGTTGATCGCGACGCATTTTCTTGAGCAGTTTTTCACAAATCTCAAGCTGAGCATGTTCGGCGCGGGTTGCATCGCGTTTCCCGTCATTGCAACCCAGATTTACAAATTCGTCGCACCGGGACTCTACAAGCACGAGAAGAGTGCCTTCGTCCCGTATCTTGTGGCGACACCCGTCTTTTTTATACTTGGCGCAATGCTTGTGTATTTTGGCGTCATGCCTGCAATCGTGCGCTTCTCGGTGAGCATGCAGCAGTTGAACACGCCGGGCGAGGTCACTATCGAGCTTTACCCAAGGTGAGCGAATATCTTTCGCTCATCATGACGCTCATTTTTGCTTTTGGCATCGCGTTTCAGCTCCCGGTCGTTTTGGTGCTTTTGGGCCAGATCGGGGTGATCGACTCGAAGTTTCTCGGCAGCAAGCGGCGTTACGCCATTGTGATCATCACGGCGATTTCAGCCATCTTGACGCCGCCAGATGTCATTTCCATGTTTTCGCTAATGGTGCCCATGCTCATCCTCTATGAGGGAGCGATCCTTGTCGTGCGCTGGATGGAAAAGCGGCGCGGCGCAGCGGTGGCTGTCGGTGAGTAACGCGAAGCTTGGCACCTAAACGATGCCTGCAAAGCACATCGCACTTGCAGTATTATTTGCCGTTCTGGTCGGTTTAGGCTTTCCGGCAGTCAAAATTGGCATGACGGAGGCTCCGCCTCTCTTTCTCACGGCGATGAGATTCGCCTTTTCCGCCTTTCCTGCGGTTTTTCTGATTCGAAAACCAAACGCGCCGCTTAGCGCGATTTTATTATACGGCCTGTTTATCGGTGTCATGCAGTTCGGATTGCTCAATTCGGCAATCTATCTCGGATTTCCTTCGGGCTTGTCATCGCTGGTCATGCAGATGCAGGTGTTTTTTACGATCTCACTAGCCTTTCTATTCTTGAACGAAAGGCCGACATTCATCCAGATTGTCGGCGCACTCATTGCCTTTAGCGGCATTGTCGCCATAGGCATAGGCAGGGCAAAACTCACGACGTCGTCCGGTGCCGGTTTGGTCGGATTTTTGATGTTGCTTGGGGCCGCTTTAGCCTGGGGCTGCGGTAATCTCGTCGCCAAGCGGTTGAAAGGCGTCAATATGTTCGCTTTTACCGTTTGGACCGGCCTGGTTTCGCCGCTTCCCTTGCTGGTATTGTCCTATTTCATTGAAGGGGGAGGGGCGTGGCACGCGCTTGAGCACATGAAGCCAGCCTTTGTCGGATCGGTGCTTTATATGGCGTTTGGAGCAACGCTGACCGGCTTTGGCACGCTTAACTGGTTGCTGTCGCGCCACACTGCAGCCCAAGTGATGCCCTTCGCGCTTCTCATTCCGATTGTCGGCTTCCTGGCAGGCGTCATTTTGTTTGATGAAGCCTTGCATACAGCTGAAATCATCGGCGCAGGCTTGATATTCCTCGGGCTAAGCGTAAACGTCTTTGGAAATCGAGTCCGGGCTGTTTTTCAGCCCTCCCGGGCCCAGTAGGGGCAGGGCAGGACCATCGTGAGGCGTTAATGTTCGATATAAAGTGGATAAGAGATAATGCGGTGGCTTTTGACGAAGGCCGCAAAAAACGCGGGCTAGAGCCGCTAAGCGCGCATCTGCTTTCTCTTGACGATACCAGGCGCGCCGCCATTGCCCAAAATCAGGCTGTTCAGGAGCGACGCAACGCGGCCTCCAAAGAGATCGGGCAGGCGATGGCCAAAAAAGACATGGCCCGCGCTGACGAATTAAAGGCGGAAGTCGCTGCCCTAAAGGACAAAACTGCCGGTTTCGAGGCGGAAGAAAAGGCTGCGATCGAGTCGCTTAACAAGGCTTTAGGCGAAATTCCGAACATTGCGCTTGAAGACGTGCCGATTGGCGCGGACGAGCATGGCAATATTGAAAAGTCCGTGCACGGCAGCAAGCCTGCTTTCACTTTTGCGCCAAAAGAACATTTCGACCTTGGCGAAGCCTTGGGCATGATGGACTTTGACACAGCCGCCAAAATCTCCGGCGCAAGGTTTGTCGTCACCAAAGGCCCGCTGGCGCGAATGGAGCGCGCGCTGGGACAGTTCATGTTGGATTTGCACACGGACGTGAATGGCTACACGGAGGTGAACCCGCCATTGATGGTCAATTCCGACGCCGCTTATGGCACAAACCAGCTGCCGAAATTTGAAGATGACCTCTTTCAAACGTCGCGGAGCGAGGGCAGTGTCGACCGGCTCTGGCTCATCCCCACTGCTGAAGTGCCGCTCACCAACCTTGTGCGCGAAAGCATTTTGGAAGAAACCGCGCTGCCCATCCGCGTTACCGCGCTGACCCCGTGTTTCCGCGCCGAAGCGGGTTCCGCCGGGCGTGATACGCGCGGTATGATCCGCCAACACCAGTTCACCAAGGTTGAGCTGGTCTCGATCACCACGCCGGAACACAGCGCTGCTGAACATGTCCGAATGCTCAACAGCGCCGAAGAAGTGTTGAAACGGCTCGGCTTGCACTATCGGGTCATGACGCTTTGCACCGGCGATATGGGCTTCGGCGCCCAGAAAACCTTTGATATTGAGGTCTGGCTGCCAGGGCAGAACAAGTTCCGCGAAATTTCATCCTGCTCGGTTTGCGGAGAATTTCAGGCGCGCCGCATGAATGCGCGCTACAGGCCAACAGGCGAAAAGCAAACCCGATTTGTCCACACATTGAACGGCTCTGGTCTTGCCGTTGGCCGCGCTTTGGTGGCGGTTTTGGAAAACTATCAGAACGAAGATGGCTCCATAACGGTGCCAGAAGTGCTGCGGCCTTATATGGGTGGCATGATCAAGCTTGAGAATAAATAACAAAGTTACCCTGACTCTGCCTATGAGGAATGGCTCTCACCGGCTAATTTCCTATTCCAAAAAGGCTGGGATTAGCGCCAAAAGGACACATATGCGCATTCTGCTCACCAATGATGACGGCATCAACGCTCCCGGCCTTGTTGTGCTGGAAAAAATTGCCCGACAACTATCGCAGGATGTCACGATTGTTGCGCCTGAACTTGACCAATCCGGAGTGTCGCACAGCTTTTCGTTGAACGATCCGCTGCGCCTTCGCAAGGTGCGGGACCATGTCTTTGCCGTCAAGGGAACGCCTACAGACTGCGTACTTATGGGCGTAAGGCACGTTTTGAAGGATAAAAAGCCGGATTTGATCTTGAGCGGCGTCAATCATGGCCAAAATGCTGCCGAAGACGTGACCTATTCAGGCACCATCGCCGGGGCGATGGAAGGCACGTTGCTGGGAATTCCGTCCATCGCGCTAAGCCAGGCCTATGGAAGCATCGGTACGCGTCACGCGCTGCGGTGGGATAATGCCGAAGCTTATGGAGCCGAACTCATCGGCAAAATCATGGCAGAAGGCATTCCCCCAGGCATTGTGATGAATATAAATTTTCCGGATTGTCTGCCCTCCGAGATGAAGGGGATTGCCGTTTGCGTGCAAGGCCGGCGCGTGGGGGCAGAAGTCAATATTGATGAGCGACGCGATGGCCGCAACAACCCCTATTTCTGGTTGGCACTTACGCGCGCAGACTTTAAATACGAACACGGGACTGACCTTGAAGCGCTTGCGGGCAAGAAAATTTCAGTGACGCCGCTCAAGCTTGATCTCACGGACGAGCCGACGCTTACGAAATTTGCAATAGCCCTGATGTGAAGCAGCAGTTTAGATGACGAACGAGGAGCGGCTTGCCTTTGTAATGAAGCTTCGAGCGCGCGGCATTCGCGATACCGGCGTTTTGAGGGCGTTGGAGACAGTCCCGCGCGAACAATTTGTCCCCCGTC
>JANXSV010000026.1 GCA_025356505.1 Methylovirgula sp. | reverse complement strand
CCATAACTTAATCCTTCACTTATTTTGCATTGCAACATAAAATCATTTGTGTCGCAATACTATCGTAAATAGGTCGAAGGTTGGTTGTCTTCGCGTCCAGCTTGGAGAATAGTAGCTCATGTCCGAAATTGCTTCCCTGCCTGCCCGCCTCGTTGAAGGCTACCAAGCGTTCCTCGGTGCCAGCTTTGCCCGTGAACAGGCGCGTTTCAAAGAATTGGCCGAGATGGGGCAGAAGCCGCGCATCATGCTGATTGGCTGCTGCGACTCGCGCGTCTCCCCTGAAGTTATTTTCGATGCCCGCCCGGGAGAGCTGTTTGTGGTGCGCAACGTGGCGAACATGGCGCCGCCCTACGCTCCCAATGACGATTATCACGGCACATCGTCGGCCCTCGAATTTGCTGTCATGGGGCTGCGCGTCGAGCATATTGTGGTCATGGGCCATGGCCGCTGCGGCGGCGTGCGGGCCTATGCCGAAGGTGAGCTTGACCCCTATCAGCGCCCGCTGTCGCCGGGAGATTTCATCGGCAAGTGGATGACACTGATCGAACCTGCTGCGCACGACACGCCGATGCTCCCGGGCGAGGATATCGCGGTTTATTCGGAACGCCTCGCAGAAGCATCTGTGCGGCAAAGCATAGCCAATCTGCGCACCTTTCCCTGTGTCAAAACGCTGGAAGAAAAGGGACGTCTGTCGCTACATGGCGCATTTTTCGATGTGATGAGCGGGCGGTTGCGCGCCATGGACCCCGTTACTGGCGTTTTTACGCCCGTTGCCGCGGAGTCTCATGCGGCGGCGCTCAGTGAGCCCCGGTTCTGATTTCACTTCAAAAGGCTGGATAGAGCTTTGGCGGCGTCCATCAACATATCGGCCTATAGCGATGTCCTGGTGGTTTTGGGCACCGCAGGCGTGGTTGTGCCGGTGTTCCGCCGGTTGGGCTTGAGCTCAGTTCTTGGCTATCTTGGTGCCGGATGTCTGCTTGGCCCGCTCGGGCTCGGCCAGCTCATTCCACACTTTCCGCTGTTTTACTGGATCACAATTGTGGATACCAAAAGCGTCAGCGCCATAGCTGACCTTGGCGTGGTATTCCTGCTGTTTCTGGTTGGCATCGAGCTGTCCTACGAGCGCTTGATGTCCATGCGGCGGCTGGTGTTTGGCCTCGGCTTTTTGCAGGTATTGCTCTCAACGCTGGCTTTGGCAGCGGTGGCCATATTCATGGGTCAGGCCCCGCCCATCGCCGTCATGATCGGGGCTTGCTTAGCTCTCTCGTCCACGGCCGTGGTGCTGGACGTGATGACGGCTCAGGCCAGGCTGAAAACAACTGCCGGACGCACCAGCTTTTCGATTTTGCTGGCGCAGGATCTGGCAGTGGTGCCGATCCTGATGTTCATATCGATCCTGGCCAGCGATGCCAACAGCTCGGTGTTCTACACCATTGGCTCAGCGCTGTTGCGGGCAGTGCTTGCGGTTGCCATCATCGTCATCATTGGCCGTCTGCTGCTGCGTCCGCTGTTCCGGCTTGTGGGCAGCCTGCGCTCGGCGGAAGTTTTGCTTGCTGCAAGCCTGCTTGTCGTCATCGGCACGGGAACGGTGGCCGCGTTGGCAGGCCTATCGATGGCTCTTGGCGCTTTTGTGGCCGGACTTTTGCTCGCAGAAACCGAATACCGCAAGGCCATTGAAGCCATGCTTGATCCGTTCAAAGCCTTGCTTCTCGGCCTGTTTTTCTTCTCGGTGGGGATGAGCATTAACCTCCGCGAGGTGTTCAGCCAGCCGGTCTATCTTCTGGCCGCGGTCAGCGCGATGGTTATCATCAAGGCGCTGGTGACCATTGCGCTCAGCCGGGCCTATAAAGTCTCATGGCCCGCAGCCATCGAAACCGGCCTCATGATCGGCCCCGGCGGCGAATTCGCCTTTGTCGGCATAAGCACAGCGGCGACCCTGAGCCTGATTTCGCCGACAACGTCCGGATTCATCCTCGCCGCAACCTCTCTTTCCATGGCGCTCATTCCGGTGATGTCATCGGTTGCCGCGCGCATCAATGCGGCGCAGGCGCGCAAGAAAAGTCCCGACCCGGCGCTGGCTGTGCAGCCCGTTCCACAGCAAAAACATGCGATCATTGTCGGCTATGGCCGCATCGGCAAGGTGGTCGCCACGCTGTTTGGCCAGCACAAGGTCGCCTTCACCGCCACCGATCAAAATGCCTACACCGTCTCGCAAGACCGCGCCAACGGCCACGAAGTCTATTATGGCGACGCGTCCAGCTTGATGTTTTTACGCAGCTGCGGTCTGGAGGACGCCAACGCCATCATCATCACTATCGGCGTCAAAGCCGTGGTTGATGAAATCGTCCGCAAAGTCCGCATCGTGCGCCCGGACATAAAAATCATCGCCCGCGCACAGGACGCTGACCATGCCCGCCACTTGTATGAAGTCGGCGTGACCGAGGCGGTGCCGGAAACCATCGAGGCCAGCCTGCAAATCTCTGAGGCCGCGCTGCTGGGCGTGGGCATTGCGGCAGGCTATGTGATCGCCTCTATCCATGAAACACGCGACGTTTTCCGCGCCGAACTGCAACAGGCGGCGCGCGACGCCGGCATAGCCGAAACCCGCGCATTGCGGCCGAAGCAGAAGCGCTAAAACAAAAAGGGCTCCTTTCGAAGCCCTTTTACAACCCGCGCCAGAGGCCCGAAATCACGCCGCCTTCTGCGCCTTTGGCTTGATAAGCTTACGATCCACCAAAACTTCGGCAATCTGCACCGCGTTCAGCGCCGCGCCCTTGCGCAAATTGTCGGATACGCACCAGAACGCCAGGCCATTTTCAACCGTATTATCCTCGCGGATGCGTGAAATGAAGGTCGCATCTTCGCCCGCCGCTTCATGCGGGGTGGAATAGCCACCGTTTTCGCGCTTATCGATGATGAGAATGCCGGGCGACTTGCGCAGAATTTCACGCGCC
>JANXSV010000433.1 GCA_025356505.1 Methylovirgula sp. | reverse complement strand
TCGGGCTTAAACAACAAGGCTCTCGCAATGCCCAGACGCTGCTGCTCGCCTCCGGAGAGAATATTTGACCACAGGTCGACGACATCCAGTTTTGACGCCATTGAGCCCAGACCGACATCACCGAGCGCCGAAATCACCTCGCTGTCGGCGTAGGCGGAAGCTGGCTGCGGATAGGTGAGTGCATCGCGCAAAGTGCCCGACGGAATGTAGGTGCGTTGCGGCAGTACGAGCGTCTTGCCCGAAGCAGCTATTTTGCCGCGACCAAACGGCCAAATTCCGGCAAAAGCGCGCAGAAGCGATGTCTTACCCGAACCAGACGGGCCGGAAATGAGCACTCTTTCGCCCGCAGCCAATTTGAAACCATCCGTCGCTGTGATCGGCGTTCCGTCAACCTTGGCGACAACGGTCTGCTCAGCGCTGAAACCGGCTCCCTCGCGGCCCGGTGTGACAGCCA
This sequence comes from Methylovirgula sp., assembly GCA_025356505.1. Classification (GTDB taxonomy): domain Bacteria; phylum Pseudomonadota; class Alphaproteobacteria; order Rhizobiales; family Beijerinckiaceae; genus JANXSV01. The sequence continues at coordinate 2,563 of JANXSV010000433.1, read as the reverse complement.
GCCCGGTTGTCTGTGCAGCTTCGGCGGCCCGCATCGAGGCCTCAAAGCCGGTTAGCCGCGTCACGATGGCCCGATAATTGGCGAGGTTTTGATAGGCATCGATGAACCACGACATATTATCCTGCACTTGGCCAAAGGCGCTTGCGGTCTGGGTCATTTGCCCGAGTTCAGCACCGCCGAAGAAATAAGCCGGGGCCAATGCCACGAAGGGGAAAATGTTGGAAATTTGGCCGTAGAAAAAGGTGAACCAATTCAGGTGGTTCATCTTCTTTATCCGGGCATAGGCGTTAGACAGAATGAAGCTGTATCGCTCTTCGAGTTGGTTTTTTTCGACAGGTTCACCTCGAAGCAGCGCGATTTGTTCGCCGTTCTCTCTGATACGCGCCATTGAAAATCGGAAATCAGCCTCGTAACGCTCCTGCAAAAAGTTAAACAGTACGAGCGCGCGGCCAATAAAATGGGTGATAAGCGTCCCCAGCAAAGCATAAAGCAAAGCGATCCAGATCAGATATCCTGGAATATTGAAAGAAAACCCGAGGCTTGTCATAGGAAAAGCGTCAGATAGGCGCCACAAAACACCTAGAAACAACACAAGACGCACGGCATTTCCAAAGAAGCCGATACCAATCGAGACCGTTTGGCCGACGAAACTATGAATGTCTTCCGCGATACGCTGATCGGGGTTGTCGGCGCGGTCTCCAGTGAGGTGCATGGTGAGATGGGTGCTGCCCGCAAGCCAGCGATTGGTGTAAAACTCTGTCATGTTTTTGCGCCAGCGGATTTGCAGCACAAGATTGATATAAAGCTTGTAGACGTAGACGACGATAAGCGGGAAGACCAGAACGACGAAGAGCTTAAGAGAGCTGACAAATTCAGGATAGTTTTTCGTCTGTAGGGAGTTGTAAAAGCCGCGGTTCCATTCGTTCAACGCGACTGTCAGTTGGGAATATCCAAACTCAAGCGCAACGATGACAAGCAACAAGCCAATTGCAATGTAGCTTTCGCGAAATTTGTACGTTCCCAGAAGCGGGATCTTTAACTCCCCCGGTTGCCGCGTGGTGAAATAGGGCAGAGTTAGCCGCCATATGTCCCGCAACGCCCCAAAAAAACCGCTCATAAAGCATTCTCCGCAAATCAATTCACGTCGTTCATAGCACGAATAATTTTGCGGCCAACAGCGCAAAAAAGCCCCGGACAACGCCGGGGCTTTTGATTAAATAGTCTGAAGAAGCGGACCGAAAAGAGACTGCGGAAAAATAAGCAGCCCTTGCCTTGCGCTGACTGATATTTTCGGCAGTTATTCTTGGCCGCGCGCGCCATCCACCGACCAGTCTCCTGCACCAGCAACCATAAGCGCCAGGAAGCCACCAGCGATGCCGAGATTTTTCAAGAAATTGATCATCTGATTCATGTCTTTGAAGTCATGGTGAAACACGACGGCTAGGAACAGCGTGAACAGCGCAAGCAAAAGCGCGACCAGGCGGGTCTGAAATCCGACCAGGATCAACAATCCACCGCCAAGCTCAGCGATAATTGCAGGCCAAATCAGGATATTACCAGGAAGGCCGAAAGCATTAATGTAGCCGGCAGTTCCGACTGTATCCATAAGCTTGCCAAAACCGCTGAGCAGGAACAGAGCCGCAAGCAGAAGCCGGGCAAGGAGGAGGGCGACGTTAGACTGCGGATAGGTAGGTACCATTTTGAATTTCCTTAAAGCTAAATATAATTTTGATCGAAAGTGATCGCCGTAGCCCGACCAGTAACTAAAGTTTGAGGCGCAAGGAAGCCTGAATTTTTAAATAGCACATGTGCATTTTTGCAAGCACGAAATCAATCCGTTGACATGCGCCTGTGGACTGACTTGAGCTGAAAATTTCGCCAAATCAGGAGTCTGGCAAATAACACTTAGTCTGATTGCTCAAGCCATATGGCTGAAAGGCCGCGTCGATGCCCATGCCAATGTTTCCAATCCGTGCAGGATGAAGCTTTCGTGCTAAAGCTTTTGTAACCGTAACGTTAGGAACTGCTTGAAAGAAGTTTGAAACAGCGCGAGATCAAAGCCCTGAATTTGGATTTTAAGCGCGGGGGATATTGTATGCGACGTGTAAATGCCGGGCCAACGGCGGCGGTTATTCTTAGTATCCTCGCAGGCATGACGTCCCTCAGCCTCACTTCACCTGTTTTAGGCTTGAGCAGCGCTTCGGCGGCGCAGGCGAAATCGTCCGCCGCATCGGCAGCGCTGGCCCTGCTAAATGACTATCGCGTGTCGCAGGGGCTGGGAAAAGTTCAGTTTGATTCTGCATTGAACGCCATGGCGCAGCGTCAGTCCGATGCTATGCTCGCCGCCAAAACCATGTCGCATGATGTTGCGGGCGGTTTCTCGTCACGCATCGCTCAATCGGGGATTTCCGCCCCTTACGCGGCTGAAAATGTGGCCTATGGCTACGCCTCTGCAAACAGCGTATTCGAGGGCTGGCGGCAGTCCTCCGGCCATAACGCCAACATGCTTCTGGCGCAGGCCACCCGCGTTGGTGTGGCTATGGCCCGCGATTCTGGCGGGATT
>JANXSV010000422.1 GCA_025356505.1 Methylovirgula sp. | reverse complement strand
AAACGACGTCTCGCGTTTGTAGGTACGGTCGATAAACTGGTCGACAATCACAAAAAGGCCAGGATAGAGCTCGGCCCGAAATGAGCCACAAGCTGACAAGGAGATGAGATCAGTTACGCCCACCCGCTTCATCGCGTCGATATTGGCACGATAGTTAATGCCAGAAGGCGTAAGATGGTGGCCAGCGCCATGGCGAGGCAGGAAAGCTACGTCCGTTTCCCCGATGCGGCCCAACCGCAGAGGCGCGGATGGTTCCCCCCAAGGCGTGCTCATTTCACGCGTTTCTGCTGCCTCCAGCCCTTCAAAATCATACATACCGGATCCGCCAATTATGCCGACACGTGCTTTCACGGGATGCTCCTTGGCTGAATTTAGATGGTGTGGGTTGGTGGGCGTTGTTTCAAACGTCTTTACCTCGGCGCGCGGCACCTGAAGTGCGATCATGGCGCATTTCACCATAAACACCAAACAGCGGCAAATAAAAAACCCCGCCCTTTGATCGGACGGGGTTCAAAATCGCAACTCGAATAGGGCTCAGTGCGCGACGTCAGCCCAGACGCGACGTTTGACAAACCACATCAAGGTGGCAAACAAAATCAAAAACACCATGGCCCTAAAGCCGGTCTTTTTACGCTCTTCCAACTTCGGCTCAGCGGCCCACATCAAGAAAGCGGCAACGTCCCGTGAATATTGCACAGCAGTTTTCGGAGTTCCGTCCGTGTAATCCACTTGGCCGTCGGAAAGCGGCTTTGCCATGGCAATTTTATTGCCCGGCATTACCAAGTTATAATTCAATCCCGGAGCGATCTCCTCACCGGCGGGCGGGGTTGCATATCCGTTCAACAGCCCGACGATATAGTCAGGGCCATGCTCTTGATACTGCGTGACCACATCCAACAAAGCATTTGAAACGTCGCACGGGAACCAGTCACAGCGATGGAAACTGCGAGCCTTTGCCAAAACCGACATATCGGGTGGCAGAGCGCCGCCATTAGCAGCCTTAGCCGCCTCAGGGTTGGCGAATGTCCAAGGGAAATAGTCTGAAGCCCGACCGGCGCGCTCATACATCTCTCCGGCATCGTTCGGGCCGTCTTTAATTTTATATTCGGCGGCAAGTGCCTTGACCTGACTTTCAGAGAATTCGGGGCCACCCTTATCTGCAAGATTGCGGAACGCCATAAACTTCATCGAATGGCAATTCGAGCAAACCTCACGGAAAACGCGATACCCCCGCTGCAATTGGGCGTGGTCATAGGTGCCGAACGGGCCCGAAAACGACCAGTTCTGCTTTTCAGGAACCAAATTGTGATGAGCCTCTTGCGCGGTGGCCGGGCTTAACGCCCCGGCTACAGCAACAAATCCGGCAAAGAGAGCTATTTTAATCTTCAACATATGAACTCGTCCCCGCCTCAGCCTTTTGTATTTGGTTCTGCCACTGCAGCGTGGCCCATGGCCGCCGCAGAACCGGTCTTTGCCAGAATTGCGTCCGCGATAGAGGTCGGAAGCTTGAGCGGTGTTTCGAACAAGCCGAGCAGCGGCAGGATCACCAAGAAATGCATAAAGTAGTAGGAGGTGAAAATACGCGCCACGAACGTTGTGCCGTCGGTTGGCGGCTGTGACCCGAGATAGCCCAACCCCAAGCAGACGATGACCAAAATCCAGAAGAAAGCACGGTAAACCGGCCGGAATGTCGCTGACCGAACTTTGGACGTATCAAGCCACGGCAGGAATGCCAGCAGCGCGATCGCCGAGAACATCGCGATAACCCCGCCGAGCTTCGATGGTACAGCGCGCAGAATCGCGTAGAACGGCAGATAATACCATTCCGGCACGATGTGCGCCGGTGTCACAAGCGCGTTTGCCGGAATGTAGTTGTCCGCATGTCCAAGGAAGTTTGGCACGTAAAACACAAACCAGCTGTAAAAAATCAGGAAGCAAAGCATGGCAAAGCCATCTTTTGTAGTCGCATAAGGCGTGAATGCGACGGTGTCCTTATTTACGTCGGTCACTTCAACGCCCGACGGATTGTTTTGTCCCACAACATGCAGCGCCCAAACATGCAGGATAACCACACCGGCAATCATGAACGGCAATAGAAAATGCAGCGAAAAGAACCGGTTCAGAGTCGGATTATCGACCGAATAACCACCCCACAACCAAGTTGTGACGCTGTCGCCTACAATCGGAATGGCCGAGAACAAGCTGGTGATAACCTTTGCACCCCAGAAGCTCATCTGGCCCCAAGGCAACACATAGCCCATGAAGCCTGTTGCCATCATCAACAGAAAAATGATCACGCCAAGAATCCACAAAACTTCCCGTGGAGCCTTGTATGATCCGTAATAGAGGCCGCGGAACATATGAAGATACACCGCAACGAAGAACATCGACGCGCCGTTGGCATGCAAATAACGCAAAAGCCAACCGTAATTCACATCACGCATGATGTGCTCGACCGAGCCGAACGCCATGGTCGATTCTGGCGTATAATGCATCACCAGCACGATGCCGGTCACGATCTGCGCAACCAGCATCAGCGAAAGAATACCGCCGAATGTCCAAAAATAATTCAGGTTGCGCGGCGTCGGATAGCTGACGAAGGAATCATGCGCCAAGCGCACGATGGGAAGACGATTATCGAGCCAGCGACTGAACCCGTTGGAAGGCGTATAAGAAGAATGTCCGCTCATGGTATATCTCGCAGTTAAAACTTGAAGTTGCGGATTTTGGCCTGTCTCACCTTATCGTTCTAAATCTTGCTCAGCCTATCTTGATTTTGCTATCGGACACAAATTCATAGCCTGGCACAGGCAAATTAAGTGGTGCCGGACCGCGGGTCACCCGGCCGGAGGCATCATATTGCGATCCGTGGCACGGGCAGGCCCAGCCATCATATTCACCCTGATGCCCGAGCGGCACGCAACCGAGATGCGTGCAGGAGCCAAGAACGACCAACCACTGATCTTTGCCGGATTTCACACGATCTTCGTCTTTCTGAGGATCGATCAACTTGGCTGTCGGTATCGCACGAACCTCGTCGATTTCCTTCTTCGTCCGATGCCGGATGAATACAGGGTTGCCACGCCATTTAATGGTCACGATCTGGCCTTCGGCTATGCCACCAATGTCCATTTCTATAGACGCGAGCGCCAGCGTCGAAGCGTCTGGATTCATCTGATTAATCAGCGGCCAAGCTACCCCACCGACACCAACAGCCGCAACTGCGCCTGTAGCGATGTAGAGAAAATCCCTGCGCGAGGGCTCTGGAGCGTCGGAATCAATTTGTGCATGTGACGAGGTAGACAAAAGAACCCCCAAACTTCCATT
>JANXSV010000373.1 GCA_025356505.1 Methylovirgula sp. | reverse complement strand
TGTGGTCGGGATGGCTGTTGCGACGCTGCCTGCGGGTTGGTTTGCCCGCACATATGGGCGGCGCGCCACCTTTCTGATCGGGGCTGCGCTGGGTGGTTTGGGCGGCGTTATCTGCGCCGCTGGCGTGGTTGCATCGCATTTTACGCTCTACTGCATCGGGACGTTGCTTTGCGGGGTGTATTCTTCAATTTCGCAGTCTTACCGCTTTGCAGCGACAGATGTGGCCAGCGAAGCTTACAAGCCGAGGGCGATCTCCTATGTGATGGCAGGCGGCGTGCTTGCCGGGGTGCTGGGCCCGCAACTTGTGCAGTTCACGATGAACAGCTGGCCGCCTTATCTTTTTGCGGCAAGCTATATGGCTCAGGCAATTGTGGCTGTCGTTGCGATGGTTATCCTCGCGGGCGTCGATATTCCTGTACCCACGGCAGTTTCGATGCAGGCGGGACGACCACTATTGGAGATTGTCCGTCAGCCTAAATTCATCCTTGCGGCGCTGTGTGGAACTGTCAGTTATGTCTTGATGAACCTCGTTATGACGTCAGCGCCGCTTGCGATGAAGATTTGCGGGCTGTCGCTGTCCGACTCGAATTATGGCATCCAGTGGCACATTGTTGCGATGTATGGGCCGAGTTTCTTCACCGGCGCCCTCATCGGGCGCTTTGGAGTCCATCGGGTCGTCTTTGCAGGGATGCTTATGATTGCGCTTTGTGCGGTGGTTGACCTGCTGGGAATCGGTGTGTGGAACTTTTGGTTGGGACTGATCTTGCTTGGCCTTGGTTGGAATTTTGGCTACATCGGCGCAACGACAATGGTTGTGGCAACACATCGGCCGGAGGAACGCAACAAAGTTCAAGCCTTCAACGACTTCCTGATTTTCGGCACCATGGCCGTCGGGTCTTTCGCATCAGGCCATTTGCTAGAGGTCTACGGCTGGGCAGTGGTTAATGGGGTGGTGTTTCCGCCGATTTTGATCGCGGCGGTGGCCTTGGCAGTGTCCTTGGCATTTCAACGCAGCCGCGCAGCCATCAGCGCCTGAGCGACGCCCTATAATCCTGTATCTTCGCTAACTGCGCATTGCAGGGGGTGCGACTTTCTGGCATGTATCCGTGTGAAGACAATGGGCATCAACGCGCAAAATCGGATGCAATAATAAGTGCGCGTGCGAGACATCTGGGAGAAACACATAAATGTCGATTATTTGGCTAGTAATTTTAAGTGGATTGCTGGCATGCGCCTATGGCGTTGTGACAGTAAATCAGGTTTTGGCAGCGGATGCCGGCAATCAGCGGATGCAGGAAATTGCGGCGGCAATCGCAGAAGGCGCACAGGCCTATCTCAAACGGCAGTACATCTCCATTGGTATTGTCGGGGCGGTGATTTTTGTGGTGCTCTGGGCGTTGCTAGGCGGCAAAGTTGCCATCGCGTTTCTGGTCGGCGCGGTTTTATCCGGTGCGGCAGGCTTTATTGGCATGAACGTTTCAGTTCGCGCTAATGTTCGCACGGCACAGGCTTCGGCGAAATCGCTTGCGGGCGGCTTGGACATAGCGTTCAAAGCCGGTGCCGTGACCGGTATGCTGGTTGCCGGTTTGGCTCTGCTGGGTGTGGCGGTTGAATTTTATGTGCTGACGGGACCCATGGGCCTCGAGCCTGGTAGCCGCGAAGTTATCGACGCGCTGGTTGGTCTTGGCTTTGGCGCATCGCTCATTTCAATTTTCGCCCGGCTCGGCGGCGGTATTTTCACCAAGGGTGCGGATGTCGGTGCTGATTTGGTTGGTAAGGTTGAAGCGGGTATTCCGGAAGATGATCCGCGCAACCCTGCCACCATCGCGGACAATGTCGGCGATAACGTGGGCGATTGCGCAGGCATGGCCGCAGATTTGTTCGAGACTTACGCCGTTACTGTGGTCGGCACGATGGTACTGGGTGCTATTTTCTCGACCAGTCCGGCGCAAGTTGGCCTGATGATGCTCTATCCTTTGGCAATTTGTGCCGCCTGTATCGTCACGTCGATCATCGGTACATATTTCGTCAAGCTTTCGGCGGGAGACAATCCTTCCATCATGGGAGCTTTGTACAAAGGCCTGATTGTGACAGGCGTATTGTCGATCGGTGGCTTGTGGGCGGCGACGAGCTACCTTGGCTGGGGGCCTATCGGCCAAATGGGCGGCGTTGCCGTTACCGGAACAAACCTCTTCTTTTGCGGATTGGTGGGCCTAATTGTCACCGGTCTGATCGTGGTTATCACCGAATATTATACCGGCACCGGAAAACGGCCAGTTGTGTCGATTGCCCAAGCTTCCGTTACCGGGCACGGCACCAATGTCATCCAAGGCTTGGCTGTTTCGCTTGAGTCTACTGCATTGCCTGCTTTGGTTATTGTAGGCGGCATCATCTCGACCTATCAGCTGGCCGGTCTTTACGGCACTGCCATCGCAGTAACGACCATGTTAGGTCTTGCCGGTATGATTGTGGCTCTGGACGCGTTTGGTCCGGTTACCGACAACGCCGGCGGTATTGCTGAAATGGCCGGCTTGGACAAATCGGTGCGTCACAATACCGACGCTCTCGACGCTGTTGGCAACACCACAAAAGCAGTTACCAAGGGCTATGCCATCGGTTCTGCGGGGTTGGGGGCGTTGGTTCTGTTCGCGGCTTACTCGAACGATCTGACATTTTTTGCCGCGCACGGCGATCAGTACTCGTATTTCAAGGGTATGGGGCCGGTGTCTTTTGACCTGAGCAATCCATATGTGGTTGCCGGGCTCATTTTTGGCGGCCTGATTCCCTATTTGTTTGGCGGTATTGCCATGACGGCGGTGGGGCGTGCGGCTGGTTCGGTTGTTGAAGAAGTGCGTCGGCAGTTCCGCGAAAATCCGGGCATTATGGCTGGCACCTCAAAGCCCGACTATGCGCGCGCGGTCGATCTGCTGACAAAGTCTGCCATCAAGGAGATGGTCATTCCCTCGCTTTTGCCGGTGTTAGCGCCGCTGGTGGCTTATTTTGGTGTCTTACTGATCTCGGGGTCAAAGGCATCAGCGTTTGCGGCTTTGGGAGCTTCGCTGCTGGGCGTCATCGTCAATGGTCTTTTCGTTGCGATTTCAATGACGTCAGGCGGTGGAGCCTGGGACAACGCCAAGAAATCGTTTGAAGATGGCTTTGTCGATAAGGATGGCGTGACACATCTGAAGGGCGGCGATGCGCATAAGGCATCTGTCACAGGCGATACTGTCGGCGATCCCTACAAGGACACGGCTGGTCCTGCGGTGAACCCTGCTATTAAAATTACGAATATCGTGGCGCTGCTGCTACTGGCTGTGCTGGCACATCACTAGCTCAAGCTTAGAGTTTGAAAGACCGGAAAGGCGGGGGAAACCCCGCCTTTTTTATGCCTGGCAGAAGGCGGCCAGTTTGAGCCATGCGACTAGAATGTATGCCGGCGAAAAGCCGTTTGCGCGCGTAGCTAAAACGGCGACTCACATCAGCCGGACGCGCGTGCATGCTTGCGCAATGTTCGTCGCAAGTGCCCGATCAAGCCGGTGTCACACTCCGAACGCTTCAGCTGAAGCGGAGCAAACCACCCATCAGATTGCGCAGGAAGTTCGGCTCGGAGCCGCCCGTGGGGGTTGTGCGCGAGATGAAGTCGAAGACTTTGCCGTCCTGCATGCCATAATTGGCGATACGTACGACCTTTTTGCCCGGGCCGAAGTAAACTGCCAGAACGCGCTGGTCGACGACTTTCGGTGCCATGAAAGCGAGTTTACGTTCCGCGGTCTGGCTTATGTAGTACCAAGAATCGCCGCCGATTGTTGACGTGGTTGATGGTGTTCCCAGAATATTCAGAACTTTTTCGGCTGAAGTCCCTACAGGAATTTGCGCAAGGTCCGCATCGCTGACGACATAGCCGCGCTGAACGACACCATCATATCCAAGACAACCGGACAATGACAAAGCCAGCGCAACGGCGATAGCCGCGCGGCGGCTCTTGCGTGGCGCTCTGCAAGCGGCAATTTCGGTCAAAGCATCCACGTTCTTGCCAAGTTTTACCGACCGCATTGATTTGCTCCAAAGTTTAGAAACCGGCTTGTACTTTGACGGAAGACGTACTCCCGCTTGAACAATTCTCTTGCCAATGTCCTGCTTGATGCGTAACTCGCTAGCTCTTGAAAAGCAAGGTCGCGGCACCACTTGCACCAGTATCTGGGCTGGAAATCGTGCTTTTTCATGGCATTGCGCGCGTAAAACCTCGTGTACCTGTTCGAGAGATTCATCTAGGCAGTGGCAGTGATTGGAAGTGACGATATGAGCTTTTTAAGCAGATTTTTCGGGTTCGCTGGTTCGGATAAAAATAGGCTTGCGATTGAAGCTTTGCATGAGCAAGTCGTTTTGGCTGCGCGGCAAGAAGGCTTTTATACGCAATACGGTATTGAGGATGTTTTTGATTCGCGCTTCGAGACGTTCCTTTTGATGGTCACTCTCGTACTGCGGCGTTTGTATCGGTTGCCCGCTCCTGCTGCTGAGGTTGCTCAAGACCTCGTGGATACGATGATACGTCATTTTGACATTACCCTTCGCCAAGAAGGCATCGGAGATGTTGCCGTGCCAAAGCGCATCAAGAAATATGCTCAGGCCTTTGCAGGGCGGTTTTCAGCTTACAACAGCGCTCTTGACGCCGCAGATAATACTTTGATGCGTGCCAGCTTGATGCGCAATCTGGGAGAGAGTGTGGCGGCAGACCGGCTCATGCGCTTTATCCTGGCAACGGAGTCGCGGTTTGAAGAATGTGATCTCGCCGTTTTTACTGACGGAAAAGTGCCGTTTCCAGATCCGGTTGAAGTAGAGTGATTGCCTATGAAAATGTGGAGTGACTGCCTATGAAACCGATCGAACCAGATATCGTTTTGCCACTCAGATTTTTTGTGGAGGCGGCATCGCTCAAGGAGCGCAACTCGGATTTGAAATATGTGGCTGATGCGAGAGACAGGCAAGCCCTCGCCGAATATGCCGGATTGGTGGATGTAGTTGCGTTGGTCGCAGACTTTGACATTGCGCGGTCCGGTCGGTTCGGTGTCAAAGTGTCGGGTCAAATAAAGGCGGAAGTCATACAAACCTGCGTCGTGAGCTTGGAGCCTTTTGCTGCAAAGGTTTCGGAAAGTTTCGAGGTGCGCTTTGCCCCGGAGCCAACTCGCAAATCCACATCTTCGCGGAACGCGCGGGCAATTCCAGACATTGAAGCATCTGTATTGGAGGTGCCTTTTGATGGAGCCGACCCGCCGGAGGTTTTGCGTGACGGGCGAATTGATCTTGGCGCAATCGCTGTGGAATATTTTATTTTGGGTCTCGATCCCTATCCAAGGCGACCCGAGGCGGATTTGAGCGCTTTGGCAGACGGTATAAAAAATCTGGAAATTGGTGCTGGACCGCTTCCGCAGGAGGTGAATTCGCCATTTTCGCGACTTTCTGAGCTAAAAAATGTGATAAAACCAGAATAATCCGCTACGATAGATTGCGCTTCAGCGGCGAGGCGTTATTGTCCGGCGCGTATCTTGAGGCCATAATTTCGCCCACAAATTTGGGCGTTTACAAGGCCGAAATCTATTAGATCGGGCTCATTTAAATGGCGACTGCGTCAGGCAAATCAAAGGTGCGAATCGCCATAGATGCCATGGGTGGCGATTTCGGCCCAAGCGTGGTCATTCCGGGCGCTGCGTTGGCTCTGGTCCGGCGGCCTGACACCACATTTATTTTTTTTGGAAAAAAAGGCGAGATCGAGCCTGTGCTGAATGCACACGCAGCGCTTAAAGCAGTGTCGCAGGTTGTCCATAGCGATGTTGCTATTGCTATGACCGATAAGCCAAGCCAAGCGCTCAGGGCCGGGCGTAAAGTCTCCTCAATGTGGATGGCACTGGAGGCGGTTAAGAGCGGCGAGGCCGATGCTGTGATTTCAGCCGGCAACACCGGCGCGCTGATGGCCATGTCGAAGTTTTGTCTGCGCACTATGCCCGGTGTAGATCGACCTGCGATCGCTGCAATGTGGCCAACAGTTCGAGGTGAGAGCATCGTCCTTGATGTTGGCGCGACGATCGGCGCCGACGCTCAGCACCTCGTTGACCTTGCAATTATGGGCGCGGCTATGGCGCAGATTGTTTTTGATCTGCCTCGGCCTTCTGTCGGCTTGCTTAATGTTGGCGTGGAAGAGATTAAAGGTCTGGAAGAAATCAAGGCGGCCGGGCGCGTGTTGCGGGAGAGCGATCTTGCTGGCCTCACCTATCACGGATTTGTGGAAGGCGATGATATCGGGCGGGGCACAGTCGATGTTGTTGTTACCGAAGGATACACGGGCAATATCGCCCTAAAAACAGCAGAAGGGACGGCCAGACAGGTTGCGCAATATCTTCGCGAGGCGATGAGCAGCAGTTTGATGGCCAAAATCGGCTATGTGTTTGCGCGCGGTGCTTTCAATGCAATTCGGGATAAGATGGACCCGCGCAAGGTCAACGGCGGCGTTTTTCTGGGCTTGGACGGCGTGGTCATTAAAAGCCACGGTGGTACCGACGCGGAGGGTTATGCCGGGGCCATTGAGGTGGGCTACGAGATGGTCAAGCACGAGCTTTTGGGCAAAATCCATCATTCACTTGCGCAGGCACATGAAGAGAGGCTAAACACCGCGCCTGAAGTTTCTTTGCCACCCGCAGCACAGTGATCGGACATTTGCGTGAGCCAGTTTAAATTTGGAAATCGCCCCTTGTTACGCTCCGTTGTTAAGGGTGTTGGATCGGCGCTGCCAAAGCGGCTGGTGACCAACTCCGA
>JANXSV010000369.1 GCA_025356505.1 Methylovirgula sp. | reverse complement strand
GATCGCTTTCTTGAAAGCAATGGAGTTCACCACCATCGTCAGGCGCGTGGCAGACGCCTACAAATTTAATGCGGCGGATGTCACCGCCGATGTGAATAATCAGGGCGTGCGCCGCGAGGTTGATCACGCCGCACCGCCGCCCCAAAGTGACGCGCCAACCCCGCAGGATCTGGCAGCACAGCGCAAAGACTGGGGCGCGAAGATCCGGTTTGAGGGTAAAGCTCCGACCATAATCACAGAAGTGGCTACGCTGAGCAACTGGACCGCCCGCGCCATCGATCAGGGCTTTTGCGGGCTGCGCATTCTTGCCTCCTCGATTGATCCGATGCAGGCTGATTTGATTGGCGTCGCTCTGGCGCTCGACCATGGCACAGCCTGCTACATCCCGTTGCAGCACCGCTCAAGCGCCAGTGACGATCTGTTCACCGGCGCGGCACTGGTTCAAGGTCAGATGAAGCTGTCTGAAGCGCTTGAAGTGCTCAAACCGATGTTTGAAAACACGTCGGTGTTGAAGTCCGCGCATGACATGAAATTTGCGTCGATTTTGCTCCAGCAACATAGCATCACCCTGCGCGGCCTCGATGATGTGATGATGATGTCCTACACGCTCGAAGCCGGGCGCAACGGCCAAGGACTGGAAGAGCTCTGCGAGGTGCACCTCAACCACGCGCTGCCTGCCTTCAGCGAGGTCGGCGGTTCGGGAAAAAATGCGGCGGGGATCGCGCGCGCGCCCGTTGAAAAGGCTGCCGCCTACGCCGCCGATGTTGCGGACGCCATCCTCTGCCTTGCCCGCGTCTTGAAGCCGCGCCTGCCCGCGGAGCGGATGACGACAGTCTATGAAACGCTTGAGCGCCCGATGATCGACACGCTGAAGCGCATGGAAATGCGCGGAATCGGCATAGACAGGCAGATATTGTCGCGCCTTTCCGGCGAATTTGCCCAGAAAATGGGCGCGCTGGAGGCGGAAGCCTATGAACTTGCGGGCGAGAACTTCAATCTGGGTTCACCCAAACAACTCGGCGATATCCTGTTTGGCAAAATGGGCGCGGCTGGCGGTACCAAAACCAAAACCGGCGCATGGTCAACGTCAGCGTCGATTTTAGATGACCTTGCCGCGCAGGGTAATGTGCTGGCATCCCGCATTCTTGATTGGCGGCAATTGGCCAAGCTCACATCGAACTATACCGATGCGCTGCCCTCTTACGTTCACCCCCAGACAAAGCGGGTTCATACCTCTTACGCTCTGGCGTCCACGACGACGGGTCGGCTCTCCTCGGTTGAACCGAACCTGCAGAACATTCCCATCCGTACCGAATCGGGTCGTAAAATCCGCACCGCCTTCATTGCAGCGCTGGGCCATAAACTGATCTCGGCCGACTATAGCCAGATCGAATTGCGCCTGCTGGCGCATATTGCGGATATTCCTCAGTTGAAAAAAGCCTTTGCCGAAGGCTTGGACATTCACGCGATGACGGCGTCCGAAATGTTCAACGTGCCAGTGGAAGGCATGCCGTCTGACGTGAGGCGGCGCGCAAAGGCGATCAATTTCGGCATTATTTACGGCATTTCCGCCTTCGGATTGGCCAATCAGCTGGGCATAGGCCGCGAGGAGGCGGGCAGCTACATCAAGAAGTATTTTGAGCGCTTCCCCGGCATTCGCGATTACATGGAAGTCACCAAAAAGTTCTCCCGCGATAATGGCTATGTGCTAACGATTTTCGGGCGCAAATGTCACTACCCGCGCATCAATAGCCCGAATGTGGCAGAGCGCGCCAACATGGAACGCGCTTCGATCAATGCGCCCATTCAGGGCTCCGCAGCCGACATCATCCGTCGGGCCATGGTTCGCATGGATGATGAATTGGCGCTGCACAAACTGAGCGCGCAAATGCTGCTGCAGGTGCATGACGAACTGGTGTTTGAAGTGCCTGATTCGGAAGTCGAGGCCACACTGCCCGTTGTGCGTAAAGTTATGGTCGATGCGCCGGAACCGGCCATTAAACTGTCTGTCCCCTTACAGGTGGATGCGCGTGCGGCACAAAACTGGGGCGACGCCCATTAAAGCAAAACTGGGCGACGCCCATTAAAGGACGGATGGCATGAGCAAACTCAAGGTTATGGCCTTTTCGATCTCGCTGGATGGTTACGGGGCCGCTCCTGACCAAAGTCTCGAACATCCGTTTGGCATCGGCGGCATGGTTTTGCCGGCATGGCTGTTTCCCACCCGTGTGATACGCGAAAAAGTGATGCATCAGGAAGGTGGCGAAACCGGCGTGGACAATGGTTTTGCCGAACGCGGCTTTGAACATATCGGTGCCAATATTCTTGGCCGCAACATGTTCTCGCCGCTGCGCGGGCCATGGCTCAATGACGATTGGAAAGGCTGGTGGGGACCAAACCCGCCGTTCCACGCGCCGGTTTTTGTGCTCACGCACCATGCCCGCGGACCTTTGGTCATGGAAGGCGGTACGACGTTTCACTTTGTCACCGGCGGCATTCACGAAGCGCTTGAGCGGGCAAGGTCATCCGCCAACGGCAAGGATATTCGCCTTGGCGGCGGCGTTGCCACGGTGCGCCAATATTTGCAGGCGCAGCTCGTGGAT
>JANXSV010000213.1 GCA_025356505.1 Methylovirgula sp. | reverse complement strand
GAAGATGGCCCGGCTCCGACGCGGCTGCGCTATTGCATGAACGGCGCAGCCATGAGATTTGTGCCTGCATAATTTGCGGCTTCAAAACCCCCTCCCCACCCCCTTTTCCAGTGCGGGAAGGGGCAGGCGAGAATGGGACCGCCAGAGGTCAAGCGGGTTGAAATGCTCAAAATTGTCTGCATGAAATGGGGCACCAAATTTTCTCCCGCCTATGTCAACATTCTGCACGCGGCGGTGCTGCGTCACATGGCACAGCCCTTAGAATTCATTTGTTTTTGTGACGACGCGATCGGTCTTGACCGGCGCATCACCGTCCGTGATCTGCCCGGCCTCGGCCTACCGCCCGAAAAAATGTCGAAAGGCGGCTGGCAGAAACTCGCGATGTTCAAGCGCGGACTGTTTGAACCCGGCGATACGATCATGGTACTGGACGTTGACATTATGATCACCGGCCCGCTCGATCCGTTCATCGAACGCTTTAACGCCATGGGCGGCCTTCACATTTTGCGCGAATGGGTGGCGGCACCGTTCAAGCCATTTCGCAAAGTCCTGAACTACAAGCAGCACGGACAATCTTCAGTCTTCATGTTCAAGCCCGCAGATCAATATCACCTGCTGGAGAATTTCGTCGCCGACACGCAGGGGACCTATCAAAAGGCCAGCAACGATCAAAAATATATTTCGTGGTTTGCATTTGAGCCGCATTACCTGCCCGAAAGCTGGACCTGCAGCTTCAAGCGCCACTGCCTGCGTCTTGGGCCGCACAACGGCATATGGCCTGGCGTGAGGGAGCCCAAAGGCGTCAATATCGTCGTTTTTCACGGCTATCCTCATCCGGATGATCTTGTCCGGGACGATCAGCGCCGTTGGGGCAAACGCGACAAATGGGGCCACGGGCCTGTGCCCTGGGTGAAGGCCTATTGGCAACAGGGCTTGAGCGAAAGCCGCACATGATGCCTGCCGCCAACATAAACGCGCAAGCCGGAGAAACAGGGAAATCCGGCACAAAACTTGCTGCCCTATCCACATGGCGGTTTTTCGTGCAAAAATGCCCAAAATTAGTGCAACGCGACTCCGCACCGCCGTAAATACCAAGGAACCTCCGGGGGCTTTGGAGCGTTAAAACTTTAAAGGGGAAGCCTATGATCATTCGTGCCGGTTACACTATTGCTTTCGAATGCCCCGCGCCGATCACCCTGCTGTTGCAGCTGCACGTGCATCCGAGCCGTAGCAATGATGTCCGCTCGCCGGATCAAATCGGATTTTCGCCCCATGTGGCAGCGCGCGCCTATCTCGATCAATTCGGCAATGTTGTTACGCGCGCCAGCGTGCCCGCAGGCACCATCACGCTGAGCAATGATTTTACCATCCACGACTCGGGTCTTGTCGAAGAATCGCTGCCGATGAATTCTCCGGTTGGCGACGTTTCGCGCTTACCGGACGATGTCTTGGTTTATCTGCTCCCCAGCCGCTATTGCGATGCTGATAATTTGGGCATTTTTGCATGGAACACTTTCGGCCACCTCTCCAAAACCAGCTCGGTTCTGCAAGCCATCTGTGATTATGTTCACAAACATATCCGCTTTGACTATCAGCTTGCTCGCAACACCCGCACCGCCAGCCAGGGCTTTTATGAGCAGGTTGGCGTCTGCCGTGACTATGCCCACCTCGCCATTGCCCTGTGCCGCTGCATGAACATTCCGGCGCGCTATTGCACCGGCTATCTCGGCGATTTCGGCGTTCCGGTGGACCCGAATCCGATGGACTTTTCCGCTTGGTGCGAGGCCTTTATCGATGGCCGCTGGTATAGCTTTGACGCAAGGCACAATATTCCGCGCATTGGCCGCGTATTAATGGCGCGCGGTCGCGATGCCGCCGATGTGGCGCTCTCGACAGCTTTTGGCGTGGCAAACCTCATGAAGTTTGAGGTGGTGACGATTGAAGATATGGAAATGAGCGCGGCGGGATAGATCGCACTTTTATAATTTAGAAGTTTATTCTAAACCTCCGGCATGACTCAAAATGCTCCGCCAAAATTGATCACCGCCGCCATTCTTGTGATTGGCGATGAAATACTCTCCGGCCGCACCAAGGACAAAAATATCGGCTACATCGCCGAATATTGC
>JANXSV010000298.1 GCA_025356505.1 Methylovirgula sp. | reverse complement strand
GCGCATTTCGAGGCGAGCCACACCGCCGAATTCCAGGCTCTGGTTTAGAAGGCGCGCAACCTCGGATCTCGTCCGTGAGGCAGACACACGAAAAACCTGACACTCATTCGGGCAGAAGATATCGTAAGCGCTTAAATATTGAGCAGGCGGCCAGATAAGTATGAAAAATTTGTGAATATTTAAGGCTTTGCAAGATAGCTTTTATTTCTACGGTGTAGTTACGGGCGATATGAGTGTCGCCGACTAAGTACCGGGAGAGCAGCTCATGTTTTTATCACAAAAAACCGATGTTTTTGCCGCAGCTGCAGCGCTGGCCTCGCTTAGCGCACTGCTGTTTTTGCTCCACTGACGGTAAACTGTTCGAAGCGACTCACACACAAATCTCATCCCCAGCTGATGTGTCTTCCGGCAAACTAAGTGCGGCATAAAACCTTTACAGACCCCCATAACTCGTAGTTAGCTACGACAGGACATCGCGTCTAGGCGGGTGTTGAAGCTTGGTTCACTAACCAGGCAATTTGAAGGGGGACACTATGCTACCACTTATCATTCAATTGATTTCGGGCGCGGTCGGCGGCAACGTCGCAGGCGGTCTTTTAAAAAATCTCAGCCTCGGCACAGCGGGTAATTCCATTGCCGGTATCGTGGGCGGCGGCATCGGCGGCCAAATTCTTTCCGCTGTTATGGGTGGCGGCGCGGCGGCTACAGCCGGCGGCATGGACATTGGCTCGATCGTTAGCCAGGTTGCAGGCGGCGGCGTTGGCGGCGGCATCGTGGTGGCCATCGTTGGCATGATCCGCTCGGCTATGGCCAAGTAATTTCAGTCAAAATATCATCGAAGCACAAAAAAGCCGGTGTCACTTCTGACCCCGGCTTTTCATTCATCTACCGCTGCACTCTATTTGGAAAACCAGTTCCAAAAGGCGAGCGGATTTTTTGTTTTGGCTTCGGAAGCCTCGGATTCATTTGCAGCTGTCACCGACCGGGTGATTTTACGGTAACCCTTCGGCGGTTCGGTCAGCCAGTCGCGGTCTGGTTCTTGGCCAATCGCTGTCGATTTGTCTGCAGTTAACCCGTTCAAGGATTTGCTGAGAGAATCGCGCTGCTCCTGCGTGGGCGGGCAGGTTCTATCGCGGCAACTGGTCAAAGTTACAGGCTCCACCGGAACGACGCGGCTTGCAAGCCTGGCGTCGCGGCTTTGGTTCATATCTTCAGGGCGATGCGCATCATAAAGGGTTGGCATTTTCGCCGCAGCCGCAGCCTTACGGCGGCGATCGACATCAGGGTCTTTGGGCCAGGCAGGATTTACATTGCCGCCAGCCAATTTCGGGGCGGGGAGGTTGGTTTTGCCCTTTGGCGGCAACACCAGCGGCGCTTGATCGCGGTAGTCGATTTCCGGCGCTTTATCACCATCAATCCCGATTAGCCCGCTCACCTCATGCAGGAGAGTGTCGTCGCCGTCATCCATCGCTGCGGAAGGTGTCGCAGTCAGGCTGAGAGCAAGCGCCGCGGAGGCGAGAGTAATTAGGTATGTACGGGATGAAAAACGCAAAAAGGGCTGACGCATAGAAGTTCCTCATTTTGCCGGGACGAAAAGCCGAATACATAAAACCAGAACACTGTACTGGCTCGCAATCGCGGCAATTGTTGGGCGCGGCCTAATCCACACTGTCTTTAACAAAGAATGACTCATACAACAGAAGCACGACGCCTGCAACGATGGCCATATCAGCGAGATTGAACACGCCCCACGGCGAAAATCCGCCAAAATGCACATGAAAAAAATCCGCGACTGCGCCGTAGAGCAGCCGGTCGAGCGCGTTGCCGGAAGCGCCGCCGATCAAAAACCCGAGCGCAACAGTGGTAAGGCTGCGCTTGGCCCGCAGCATCCAGATGGTGAACGCCACCATTGCCACGGCGTAGACAGCCAGCAGAGCATAGCGTTCGAAATCGCTATTTGCCGTAAACAGCGAATAGGACACGCCTTTGTTCCACGCGAGGGTGATATCCAGAAAGGGCAGCAGGCGGATTGGTGCCTGATTGGCAAAATCATAAATATCCAGCATCGCGTGTTTGAAGCCCTGATCACCTAAGAAGGCGAGCAGCGCGGTGATAATACCCCAGTGCAGCGGTTTCAGGCCCATGTCGATTTCAGGCCCATGTGCCGAGGGCTTGCAATTCGCGTAAAGCCTGCGCATCGCGCGGGGTGACATCGGAGAAATCCTTATCAGCAGTGGCCGGATCAAAATATTTCCACGAGCGGGCGCATTTTATTCCCGAGGCGCGCGCCGGAATGACGCTGACGCCCGGAACATCCGCCAAATTGAAACCATCGGCTCCCGCGTCTCCGGATTTGAGAGTGAGCTCGGACGTTATGCAAATCTCGGACATGTCGAGGCCAACCAGCAAGGCGAGCAATTCCGGATTTTCGATGTAAACCTCAGGCGCGGCCTCGAGCGAAGAGCCGATGCGCTTGGCAGCGCGCTCAAGTTCCAGCGCGCCCGTGACCACCGCACGCACCTTGCGCACATCCTGCCATTTTTTCGCCAGCACAGGATCCTGCCAATGTTCCGGCGTGGCCGGAAACTGTTCCAAATGCACAGACCCCGTCACAGCCTCTTTCTTGCCTTCGTGGCGCGAAAGATAGGC
>JANXSV010000269.1 GCA_025356505.1 Methylovirgula sp. | reverse complement strand
AATGTCACATTGAACGTGGTGTGGCAAAGTTAGACGGCAAAGTCTCACGGTGATCAGAGCATGGGCAAATAGATTCAGCGGCACTTACAGGCCTCAATATGCCACTCAACTAAGCCAAAACACTTCCATGCTGGCTTAGGTCCTATGAGCCTCAATCGATATAGTCTCACAACCCCCTACCCCAGCCTGTTCCTCTACGACAATAGCCTAACCCGTGTCGTAGGTACTGACGACAGACATCTTTTTAACGGCGCATCAAGCATTTGCGAGAATCTTGAACAAGAAGTGCACCAATGTTGTGGCATAAGTGCACCACTTAGTCTTAAGATTCACACATGAATTGGCTCTCGCTTGACTCTTTACAAGCTATCAATTTACTCACACATACGTGAATTTAAGTACATGCGCGCGGGAACACCATCGCAGGTGGCTTTAATGCACAGACGAACTAATGGGGAAACGTAAGTTATGGAATTATATGCCGCACTAAGAACTTCTACAGCAGCCGCACTTTGCGCAGTGGCTGTGATGGTCGTGCCAACGCATGCTGCGGACTTACCCAGCAAAAAGAGTGCTCCGGTTGCTGCACTGCCGATCCCGTTCAACTGGACCGGATTGTATGTAGGTGTGAACATGGGCGTCGGCTTATCCGGCACCAATATCAGCGCCCCTGCTCCATCCAGTGTTGGCAATGGTAACAGCGATTCCGGCAGCATGACTAGCTATGGGCTCACCGGTGGCTTCCAGGCGGGCTACAATTATCAGATTTCTCCCAGCGTTGTTGTGGGCATCGAAGGCGATATTGGATATCTGGGCACCAGTCGCCGACAGTCCAATATTAATGATTCCAGCCTTGTTTTTAAAACAAAGAGTGATTTCTTCGGAACATTACGTCCGCGTATCGGCTACGCTTGGGACAGGAGTCTGTTGTACGTGACCGGAGGCCTTGCAGTCGTCAACGTCAAGAATGGCTTTGAAGATTTTGGTCCGCCGCTTATTTCCACTTCACGTGTGAAGGTTGGATATGCGGTAGGCGCCGGTCTGGAAACCGCACTTTCCAGCAATTGGAGTGTCAAAGCTGAATATCTCTATGTCGATGCTGGCCGAACAACTGTTGTTGACCCGGCCCGACCAACGTCTTTTATAAAATTTAAAAATCAATATCAGGTGGCGCGGTTTGGTTTGAACTACCGTTTTGGTGATGTTGGCCAGGTCTCGTCTGAGCCAGGCTACAATTGGGCAGGCTTTTATGCCGGTCTGAACTTAGGAACTGGTGCAACCGCAACAAACGCGGTTCCGTCCGCGAACGTTGGTGGGCTTGGTCAAGTTGATGACATTTATGCTGCCGCGTTAAACGGCGGTGTTCAAGCCGGTTACAATGCGCAGTTTTCCAAGTCGATGGTTGTGGGCGCAGAAGCCGATTTCGGTTTCTTCGGAGCAAGCCACACGATCTGCGATATCAATGACTGCAACACCGGAAACGCTTTGCTCATCAAGTCGAGGTCATCTTACCTCGGAACCGCGCGTTTGCGTGCTGGCTACGCATTCGATCGCTCGATGATTTACGCCACTGGTGGTCTTGCTGTTATGGACACGAAGAACAGCTTCACTAACTTCGGTGGACCTTTCATCTCGGCCTCAAATCATAAGGTCGGCTTGGCTGTTGGTGCCGGCATCGAAACGGCTCTGACCGATAAGATGTCGCTGAAGGCAGAATATCTCTATGTCGCCACAGGCCACGCAACCGCGACTGACCCGAACGACAATACATCTTTCATCAGGTTCAAGAACTCGGCCAATGTGTTCCGCTTGGGCGTCAACTACAAATTCGGCGGCTGATAGCCGGATTTACTCGAAAAAAGGCGACTTCTATGAGTCGCCTTTTTTTCATAGCCGCGAAATAGCGATGCTGGAAATGCCGCATTGCCTGAACCCTGTTTCGTCGGATTTCTGCTGCGAACACAGTCCCGAACCGGTTCCACCAGAAGCGCACCGTTTCATAGGTGATGTCGATACCCGTTCGTGCAGCAGTCCTTCGACATTGCTCAAGGACAATGGCTATCGCACGTACATCCTTACTGCCAGGCGGATGATCTCGGGCGAGGTTTTGAAATAGCGAAAAATGCGA
>JANXSV010000247.1 GCA_025356505.1 Methylovirgula sp. | reverse complement strand
GCTGAACTGGCGATCATGCTGGTTGATGCCCGTAAAGGGCTTTTGCCGCAAACCCGCCGCCACAGCCACATTGTCTCCATGCTTGGCGTGAAACACATCGTGGTGGCCGTCAATAAAATGGACCTGAAGGGCTATTCCGCGAATGTATTTACGCAGATTGAGGCGGATTACCGCGCGTTTGCCGCAAATCTGGGGTTTTTGTCCATCACATGTATTCCGGTCGTTGCCAAGGATGGCGATAATATTCTGGACGCCAGCGCGCATATGCCTTGGTATAAGGGACCCGGCCTGTTGACCTTCCTCGAAACAGTCGAAATTGAGGACAGCTTGCGCGAGGCGGCGTTCCGCCTGCCGGTGCAGTGGGTCAATCGGCCAAACCACGAGTTTCGCGGCTTTTCCGGTCTGATTGCTGGCGGGCGGGTGTTTCCGGGAGACCGCGTCAAGGTCTTACCTTCGGGGCTTGATACCAAGATCGCCCGCGTCATCGTTGGCGATATCGATGCCCCGTTGGGCGTCGCCGGACAGTCGGTGACGCTGACTTTCACAGATGAAGTCGATGCCTCGCGCGGTGATGTTATCACCCTGTCAAGCCAGCCGGCATTTGTGGCCGACAAGCTGATTGCCAAGCTGCTTTGGGTATCGCAAACCGCGATGGTCCCGGATAAGTCCTATCTGATGAAGCTGGGCACCCGCACGGTTTCCGCCACGCTCAGCGCCAAGATTGAAAAGATCAATATTGGCACTGGTGAAGTGGAAAGCGCTTCCGGCCTCGATCTTAACGAAATCGGGTCGCTGGAACTCAGCCTAGACCGCGCCATCGTCTGCGACACCTATATTGCCAATCGGGAGTTGGGCGGCTTCATTCTGATAGATCGTCTCACCAACGACACGATCGCGATGGGCCTCATCGAAAAGCCGCTCCATATGATGCCGCTTGAGTCTGCGGGCACGAATGGCAGCCACATCAGCCTCGAAGGCAGCGAGTTGCCAGGCGCGGTGCCTAACAAGCGCAGAACCGCTGATGCGACTGGCGCGGCACAGCCCTCAAGCCGGATGGCAACCCCAAATGTGTCCACATCGGTGCCGGTTGAACCGTCAGCGCCCAGCCTCACCACTCGCGTGACAGGCAGCTTGATAACAGCTGCAATTGCCTATGCCGTGACGCTGCGGGCAGATCTGGCCGCGGTGATCGGCATTGCCGAATTTGCAGTCAAACTGTTGCTTGACCGCTTCAAGAAATAAACCTTTACGCGCGCCTTTGCTTCACGCAGAGGGCGCGTGGGTCAGGCGCGATCCTTAACTTCAAACCCATGCGCAAACGGGTCACGGTCATCGATAAAGATGGTGTTGTACCCTGTCATCCGCGCCCACCCTTCGATGGAAGGGATGATCGCGTCATAGGGGCCGCATTTGACCATCCGTTCCACGCGACCGTTGAAAACTGAGCCGATGATGCTTTCATGCACGAAGGCATCGCCCGCTTTCAGCTTCCCAAGTGCGGCCCACTGCGCCATGCGGGCAGATGTTCCCGTGCCGCATGGCGACCGGTCAATGGCCTTATCGCCATAAAACACCGCATTCTTGGCATGTGCTCCGGCCACGCTTGGCACACCGGTCCACATGACATGGCTCAAGCCATTTATCGCCGGATTTTCCGGGTGAACGAATTCATATTTTTTGCGGAAAGCCGAGCGCACTTTCGGGCTCCAGCGTAAAATATCCGAGGGATTGACGTGCTCCAATCCGGCAAAATTCTTTTGCGGATCGATAATCGCATAGAAATTGCCACCATAGGCCACATCAGCAATGATCTCCCCAAGGCCATCAACTTCGGCGCTAAGCGCGCGCGAGTGCAGGAAACTGGCGACATTGGTCAGCCGCACACTTGTGATATGGGCACCTTCCTGAATGTAACGCGCCTCTACCAGACCCGCAGGTGTGTCTATGCGCAGCAGTCCGGGCTCGCGCGGGGTCACAAGGCCACGCTCCAGCGCCATCGTCACTGTGCCGATCGTACCATGGCCACACATGGGCAAACATCCGGAGGTCTCGATAAACAAAAATGCGATATCGCAGTCTGCCCGTGTCGGCGGATAGAGAATTGCGCCGGACATCATATCGTGGCCACGTGGCTCAAACATGAGCCCAGTCCGGATCCAGTCAAAACGGGCGAGAAAATCCGCGCGCTTTTCCACCATATTTGCGCCCGTCAATGCGGGAGCTCCGCCTGCGACCAGCCGAACCGGATTGCCGCAGGTGTGCCCGTCCACACAGAAGAAAGTGGTTACCGCCATATCATCCTCGAAAAAAAATTGAACTAGCCCGGCGTTACCGGGCCGACAGAATCGCGCAGGACCAATTCCAACGGCACGATTTCATGATAGCTCGCCGGGAGCTTGCCGTCGATAATGTCATTGAGAACTTCCGCCACCCGCCGGCCGTGTTCACGCAGCGACGACCGCGTGGTTGTTAAAGCCGGACGCATAGCCTCTGCCCGGATGTAGGGAAACACATCATCATGCGCGATCACCGAAATATCGCCCGGCACTTCAAGCCCGGCATCGCGCAATGCCCGTAAACAGCCTAAAGCCAGGATCATCGATCCACAGAGGATGGCGGTGGGCCGGGGGTTTTTTTGTAGAATGAGATTGGTCAAGCGATAGCCGCCATCTTCGGTTTGCGGCTCGTTGAACATAAGCCCCTCTTCAAAGGGAAGCCCCGCTGCCTCCAGCGCTTGTTTCAGGCCAAGTTCGCGCTGGAAGGCAAAGTGAAAATGTTTCGGCGCGTTGATGAGCGCGATGCGCCGATGCCCGAACCCGATCAGCAAATGTGCAGCGCGTTGGAACGCTGAGGCATTGTCGATATCCACCCAGGCAAAAGGCACCTCTGACTCGGTACGGCCATGGACGATGAAGGGAATTTTCAGGCTCTGCAGCAGTGCCACACGTGAATCATGCCTCACCGGGCCATTGACGACAAAGCCGTCGGCCAACTGCGAGCGAATGATATCAGCGTATTTTGAACTCTCGTGGTTACGGTCCGGCATTGACAGATTGATGCTCATATCGCGGGTAGATAGCATCTCCGCTGCACCGGCCAAAAATTCCAGAAAATGCGGATCAAACATCATGCCGAAATTATCCGGAAAAACGATCCCGATGTTGCCGCTACGCCCGGTGGCGAGGCTCCGCGCGATTGAATTGGCGCGATAGCCGAATTCGGCCGCAGCCGCCAACACCTTGTTGCGAGTGGCCTCGCGAATTTCCGGATAGCCATTCAAAGCGCGGCTGACCGTTGCCTGAGACAAGTCCAGATGCTCAGCCAACTGCTTGAGGTTCATAGATTTGTTCGCCACCGACGTTTCCTGCCCGAATTTGTGTTTTCCTGCCCGGATTTCCGTTCTAAAGCTGCTTTCTGCAATTTTGCGTGATTTTAAAACCAGAGCAAGACAATTTATCAAAGCGCTTTAAACTTGAACAAGATTAGCCTAAAATCGCGAAAGCAAGAGCCTCTTCAAAGACAGGAAGAGCCTCTTCAAAGAAAGCAAGAGTGTGCCTAAAAAGAGAAAGAACGCGCCATGACCAATGGAAAGCCTGCAAAATCCGCCGCTGACTGGTGGCGTGGCGCCGTTATTTATCAGATTTATCCGCGTAGTTTCGCCGATACCAATGGCGATGGCGTCGGGGATTTACCCGGCATAACAGCAAAGCTTGATTATGTCGCCGCTTTGGGTGTGGACGCCATCTGGCTGAGCCCTTTCTTCAAATCGCCGATGAAGGACTACGGCTACGATGTTGAAGATTACTGCGATGTTGACCCGCTTTTCGGTACTTTGGCAGACTTTGACGCGCTGGTCGCCAAAGCGCACGGGCTTGGCCTGAAAGTGATGATTGATCAGGTGATTTCGCACACGGCGGACACCCACCCTTGGTTCAAGGAAAGCCGCGCCAATAAAATCAATCCAAAGGCCGATTGGTTTGTCTGGTCAGATGCAAAGTCAGACGGCTCTGCGCCAAACAACTGGCTTTCGATCTTTGGCGGCTCCGCCTGGGCTTGGGACACGCGCCGCTGCCAATATTATTTGCATAATTTCCTCACTTCGCAGCCGGATTTGAACTTCCATAACAAGGATGTGCGGGAAGCTCTGTATAAAACCATCGACTTCTGGCTGAAGCGCGGCGTCGATGGTTTCCGTCACGATACAGTGAATTATTATGTTCACGACCAGAAGCTGCGCGACAACCCGCCGAACAACAATTCGCTCGTGGTGGATGTGCCGGAATCTAACCCCTACGGTTATCAGCAGCACATATATGACAAATCCCGCCCCGAAAACCTCGAGGTGATGAAGGAACTGCGGTCGCTGTTTAACACCTATCCCAATATTGCCGCTGTGGGCGAAGTGGGCGCTGGCGCAGACACAAACCGGCTCATAGCCGAATACACGTCCGGCGGCGATAAAATGCATATGTGCTACGGTTTCGATCTGCTGTCGTGCAAGGACAATGCCGCCTATATCCGCCACGCTGTCGAAGAATTCGAGGCGGTGGGCAAGGCAGGGTGGATCTGCTGGGCCTTGTCGAATCATGATGTCATCCGCGCCGCCACAAGGTGGAATGCGCCGCCCCTGAGCCAAGATTTCGCGCCACTGTCGCTGGCTA
>JANXSV010000205.1 GCA_025356505.1 Methylovirgula sp. | reverse complement strand
AATTTGGCGGTTCAGCGATTGCCAGCCTGATCAACCCCGATTTAAAACTGCGCCTGACCGGTACAACCTTTGATCTTGACGCAATCTTCGGCCCGAAATCCGGCCAGGCCGTTCCGCTTGATTTGGCGCGCAGCGCCCATGAAATCTATAGCGAGCTTCAGAGCCTACCCCGCGTCTGGCCACTGTCGCTTGATGCCAATATCGATAGCATTATTGTCGGCGGAGAATCCATTTCAGCCACGCACATCACGCTGGAAGACGGGAGCAACGCGGTTCCCAGCCTACATTTGGACTCGAACGGCCCTTTCAGCAGCCATATCAAGCTTGACGGCACGCTGTTTGGCCCGGGCAATTTCATCGGTACAATTGACACGAGCAGCAAGAATGCCGCCAGCCTAATGCAATGGGTGTCGCAAAGCCCTAACCCGCAAAATTTGTTCTTTCGCAGCTTTGCTTTTCAAGGTCCGGTGAGCGCGGGCGGCGGCTTGTCTTCGCGCGATGCAACCCTGACGCTCGATCGTTCCACCCTTCATGGCGCGATTGAAGTCACACCCGCTTCGGCGCAATCCAAAGCCAAGGTGATCGCCAATCTGACTTCAGATGCGCTTGATCTTGACAGTGTCCCCAACCTTGCTGGCTTGGCAAATCTCGCAGCCGATGCCGATAGTCAGGTTCATCTTGATGCGAGGACCATCAAATTTGCCAAAGTCGGCCTTGGGCCCTTGGAAGCAGGGCACATTGCACTCGATATCGCCCGCAACAGCGACAGCCTAAACATCAATAAGCTGAAATTCGACAATATCGGCGGCGCAAATCTGGAAATATCCGGCGCAGTGTCACCTAAAGCCACCAGCATCATCGCGCATGCAGACGCCCAAAAGCTGGATGATATGGCAAAATTATTGGCACGTTTGTTTCCCGGCCAACTGACACAAATTCTCAAAAACCGCGCCGCCCTGTTGGAGCCGCTGCATCTCGATCTTAGCGCACAGGGTATCGGCGAGCTGACAGACTTGCGAAAAGTCGAAAAGCTGGACGCTACAGGATCTTTCGGCGGCACGCGCCTTGTGGTCAGCCATAAAAACACGGGTGACGGTCTCAACGTCAGCGCGAAAGTTCAAGCGGAAGACATAACACGGCTTTTCGCGCAGGCTGGCATTCCGACCCTGCCGCTGTCCGGCCTCGGCACGGCGGATGTTGCCCTCACCGCGCAGGGCAAGTGGGATGCACCCATTCAAGGCGCTATTACAGCGCATCTCGCGGGCACTGATCTGACGTATTCGCCGTGGCTTACGCCGGATTTCACGGCGCTGAGCGGCAATTACACGTTAAAAAGCACGGATGCCGCCCCGCTCCTGCAAGCATTGTCGGTTCTGCTGCCTGATATTCAGATCCGCTTGCCGCTCAACCTGTCGGGGGGTGCCGATCTCAGCCCTGCACAGAGCAAAGCGACTCTGGAGGGCGAAGCTGCGGGCACTAAGGTCAAGGGGGACCTGAACTGGTCAGGGTCCGGCGAACCGTTCGTGAAAGGCAGTCTTGCGGTCAATCAATTGGATATTGAAAATCTTATTGCTTTGCTGCTCGGCCCGGCGCAACAGCCCAAATCCGGACAGATCTGGAGCGACGCCAAATTTCTGTCTGGCGCGGAACAACTGCCGCCTCTCTCCCTTGCCCTATCCGCCGAAAATGTCCGCCTTTCGCCTGCACAATCTGCAGGCGGTGCATCTTTCAACCTCGATCTTGGCAGTGACCGTCTGGCTATAAACAATGCCAAAATGACCTATAACGGCGGCACAGTTTCGGGAAACGTAAGCCTGCACCGCGCCGGTTCCTATGCCTCGATGAGCGCCGATACCGCGTTTCACAACCTCGACCTATCCTCCCTCATGCTCAGCGCCAAGGCTGATGCCACGCTGACCCTTGCCGGAACCGGGCAAAGCCCCGCACAGCTTATTTCGAGCCTTGGCGGAACAGGAACACTAAATCTCAAACAGGGTATCTGGCGGGGCATAAGCGCCGCAGCGCTTGGCAGCGTTGTTGCGGCGACCGAACGGGACGATATCAAGGCGGATGTCTCGTCACTACAGCTTGTATTGGCAAAGGAGCTGGATACATCTAATCGAACCCTTGGCGCGGAGGAACTGCAATTAGCCCTTGCCAGCGGCACACTAAAAGTTGAGTCAGGGCGGTTCGTGCCAGATGAAACCAATGCGGGGAAACGTAAGCCCGGGCAAGGATTGCTGCCCGACGCCGTAGCGATGGTTTCGGCCACCGCTCCCGACAGTTTCACCGCCAGTTATGATCTGCGTAACGCGATGTTTTCCGCAAATGCTGTTTTGAATGCCGCCCCGCCGAAAAACTGGACCGGCCCTGCGCCTAGAGCGGAATTAAATTGGCATGGCCCTTTCGCCTCCCCGACGCGGACAATCGATGCCAATGCGCTGTCAAACGCTTTGGCGGCGCGCGCCATTGAGCGCAATCAGGCAAAAATCGATGCGCTTGACGCTGATATCCGCGAGCGTGGCCTGATGGTACGCCGCGCCAAGGCTTTTAAGGACCTTGAATTGCGTCAAAGGCAGGAGGAGGAGCTTCGCCAAAAGGCCGAAGAGGATGCCAGACGGGAAGAGCTCAAAAAGTTAGAAGCCCTAAGGCTGGACATGCAGAAAAAGGCGGAAGAAGCCGCGCGGCGTAAATTCGACCAGTTAAAGCCGCCGCAGCCGCCAATCTTGGAGCCGCCGGTGCAACTGGAGGCGCCTTTAGCGCCGCAAGATGCGCCCTTGCAACTCACCCCGCCTTAACCATGCCTGCCCCAAAACTGAC
This sequence comes from Methylovirgula sp., assembly GCA_025356505.1. Classification (GTDB taxonomy): domain Bacteria; phylum Pseudomonadota; class Alphaproteobacteria; order Rhizobiales; family Beijerinckiaceae; genus JANXSV01. Next base: position 2,850 of record JANXSV010000205.1, on the reverse strand, counting down.
CCCAGCAGCCAATAACCTCGGCGACATAAGGTTAGCCGCACGACAGAACGGCGCGTGTCGCTCCATCTGAGTGTTAATGGGTTTGAGGATTTTTCTATGAGGCCTGTCTTTTTTGGGCTTGGCGCAAGCAAAATACCCGCAGGGATGACGAAAGGTTGGCACCTTTTCGTGTGCGGTCGATTTCGGCCACCAATCCGGCGACAGACAAGGCGCGCATTGCTGCATTGGCTTTCAGCGCCATCCAGAATTCTTCTTCGAGCGAAACAGAGGTTGAGTGCCCTGCCACGACCAATGAGCGTTTTATGACCCGGCCTGATGCAATTGGATCATCTTTCATATGGATTCCTTGGGTTTAATTTCTTCTGACTCAGTTATTTTATGGGCGGAAAGTTTACGTGAATTGTCACTGTTTATACGTAAACTATTCTGTTTTTCCAGCTTTGAAACACCAAACGTGAGACGATTTTGGTTAGCGATAACATCTCGCTTCGATTTTTCTGAAGCTTTCTTATGCTTTTTCAGATTAATCAGATCGCCCATGTCTCGCCTTATGCACTTCGATACCTCGCCAATAACGCAGGAGAAACCACTCTAGTTCCATTCAATACTGTAAATGATTGACGAGCAACAACATATCTAACGTGACAAAAGAATTCGTCTTAGTGTCATCATAGATTTTCTCGTATAAGGATCACAACGCGCGGGAGCCAGACCATCACGCAAGCAAATATCCAAACAAAGACCTTAACCGGCTTTGATAATGTCTAGATCAATGAAACGCCTGATCTATTTTTTACGAAAAGAATCGATCGAAACGATCTTTGTGTCTTTGGGCGGATTCACCGGCTCGGGCGATACAGCAGGCCCATCCGGTTCCGCTGGCTTTACCGCAGAAACTTGCGGCTTTGGCGTCGGAGCTGCCTTTGGCTTAATGGATGCCGCAGGCGCCTTGGCCTCCTTGCTGTCCTTGCCCGCAAGTTTTGGGCCGGCGCTGGACGGCAGTTTGGTTACCGTTCCGGCTGGCCTTTCAGCCTCAGTTTCATCCCCAGCATGCAACTCAAATTTGAGACCGAACTCAGCCGCCGGATCTGAGAACGCCGTCAGGGCGTCGTAAGGGATCAGCAATCGTTCCGGCACACCGCCAAACGAAAGACCGACTTCAAAATAACTTTCGGTTACTGCCAAATCCCAAAACTGATGTTGTAGGATGATGGTCATGTCGTCCGGGTAGCGCGCCTTCATCCGGTCAGACAACCGTATGCCCGCGGCTTTGGTCCGGAAAGTAATGAAAAAATGATGATCTCCGCGCAAGCCGTCCTTGGCCGCTTCCTGCATCACCTTGCGGACCACATTTCGCAAAGCATCCTGCACCATAAGATCATACCGGATTAAATCGCTCGCCATAAACCAACCTCAGACCACATCCACGCCAGAGCATAATTCAATTCCATGCGTTCAAACACTGTAATGTTAGTATTTCTGCAAAAAAGTTGCACATGCGACACTCGGTGCGCAGACATTTTGGCACTTATATTGCGCCGCGACATGTTCAAAGACAGGCATAGAGTCAAAGCGATGCTCAACAACGAGCAAGCAATATAGTAGAGAAGCAACTGAATGAAGAAGCAGTTCCATGAAGCAGCAATAAAATGAAAGTGGAGGCTTCTGTTGCCAGGTGCCTCCGAACCCCGCCTTACAGCGCTAACCGCAAGGGCTTTGATTTCGGTCTCGTTACCGCATTACGCAGCAACAGCAACCGGAGCATAGTTGTCATTTGCAACTAAGAAATGGCCCGATAACGACGGTACCATACCGGGCAAAAGTCCACTCTTTACACCCTCGTCGATCCTATTTCGCCCCCATCAAAAGCTCTCTGTGAGAGCTTGTGGTGGAGGCGCCGGGTACCGCCCCCGGGTCCGAAAGGCTTATTACAATGAACGTTTATCACCATAGCTGACTTGCATCAGCACCGTACATATAAGCATTATGACGCCGAAGTGAAAGGCCTTTCAGCGGCTTATTATTGCAGGCCGCCTAAAACCGGGGCACGGAAGAAATTCAAGTGAAAATTGCGCAAGAGAAATACTTGGGGAAAATATACGGGTGAAATCCATGGTAGTCTGCCGCCGTATTTTGCAAGGAAAGTCGTTTCTACGTGCTTATTGAACAACTCTTGATATTTGCGCTGGGGGTTTTGAGCGCCTCATTGCTCGGACTTATGATAGTTCCGGCCCTGTCGCGGCGCGCCATGCGGCTGGCCCGGCGGCGACTCGAATTGCAAATGCCCTTGTCACCGCAGGAAATTCTGGCAGAGCGCGACCAGTTACGCGCCCAATATGCGGTGGCCCAGCGGCAGACCGAACAAAAATTTGAGGCGGCGCAAGATGCAAAAGCCGAAGCCTATGGAGAACTGGGCCGCCGCACCGCGCAGCTGGTGACACTGCAAGGCGCCCATGAGCTTGTCTCAACGGCGCTTAAAAACACAGCGTCCGCGCTGAATCAGACCACGCTCGAACTGGTTGACACGCAGGCGCAGGCCTCGACACTCTCTCTTGCCCACCATGATGAAAGCCAGCGCCATGCTGATATGCGCGCCAAGCACTCAGTCCTCCAACAGCAACACGGTGATCTGTCGAACCGGTTCGATGACCTCACCACGCGTTTTGCCGGCATCACGGCAGCTAAAGCGGGGCTCGAAATCCATATCGAGGATATGCAAGTTCAATTGCGCGACATGCAGCAGCAAATTGCCCGCGTCAACGCTGAAAACGACATTCTCAACCACGAAGTTCAGCTTGCCAAACACGAGGCGGAAAATTCGGCCCGACTGCGGGAAAGGTTGAGCGAGGC
>JANXSV010000201.1 GCA_025356505.1 Methylovirgula sp. | reverse complement strand
TTCCACTCCGTCGAAACCTGCACGCTTGGCGTTCTCCGCACCCAGAGCATAGGCCGCAACGACGCCCGCCATTTCAGACAATTCAAGCGCGCGCGGGGTCACATAATCTGCCTTGGGGCGCATCAGCGACACGTGTCCGGCTGGCTTGATAGCGCTTGGCGCCACGGGCAGGTCACCGTTCAGGTAAAACGGATGCGAAATCCGTCCGACATGCCAAAGCTGGGCGAATATCCGGCCTCCCTTCGCGTGCAGCGCGCTTGTCACGATTTTCCAACCGTCCACCTGCGCATCGGACCACAGGCCCGGAGAATCCGGATAGCCGACGCCCTTCGCAGTCACCGCTGTTGCCTCAGAGATAATGAGGCCGGCGTCAGCACGTTGGGTGTAATATTCGGCATTGAGCGCCGTCGGCACACGTCCTGGCGCAGCGCGGCATCGTGTGAGTGGTGCCATTATGATACGATTTGGCAGTTTCAGGTCGCCGATGACGAGCGGGGTAAATAAATTTGACATGGATATCCTATGAGTGGCGCGCGATTTTATTCGCCTCTTCTCGATATTGTGCACCGCACTCAGAATACAAGGGGCTCAATTTTGGTAAGGTGCCGTAGCAGCTTTCTATGCTTGGCCTTGCGGCCCGAAACACGCGCGCGCCAGAGCCGAAATGACCCTGCCTTGAGGTTTGAACGCATCACCAGAATGACCTGCGCCTCGCTCAATCCGTGCTTTGACTTGATTTCGTCGAAAGAAATCTCATCGGCCCAAGCGTCTGCAATGACCTGATCAACGACCTCTGGAGAATATGCAGTGCTTTTCATGGTGTTTTTACGCTTTTTAGTTCGAATTGGTTTTCACTGGCTTGCGATTGTGCGGTTTCATACTCGTATCGTCTCTTTCAGGTCGCTTTGCATGTGCCTGCCATGCCTCGCGTAGACTAAGGTGAGACAACTCAAACGAACGCTTGGGATGGGAATGCCTGTTTTGGATACAGCGATTGCGGAGCGGAAGTCAGCGCTGGCAGGCGCTTTGATGGTGGCTTGTGCCGGCCTATTCTGGAGTTTCTCCGGCACTTTTGTGCGCCTGGCTCCGCATCTTGATGCCTGGCAATTTCTCACCTACCGGGCTGGCGGCGTGGCAGTTGCCTTTTTCATCTATGACCGAATCCAGCGGCGTGAAAGTCTGATCCTGCGGAGTTTCCGTCTCGGTTGGCCGGGTGTATTTGGTGCGGCGCTCATGGCCGGCGCGTTCATTTGCTTCATTTTGGCCATTCAGAACACGTCGGTGGCCATCACGCTTTTCATTTATTCCTGCGCGCCGATTTTGGCCGGTACGATGGCTTATTTCGTATTAGGCGAACGCATGACCTGGGCCATGGTCGTGGCGATGGTTTTGGCTTTGGCAGGACTTGGGATCATGGTCAACGGCCAAATCGCCGGAGGAAGCCTATTTGGCTATGTGATGGCGCTGCTCCCTGCTCTGCTGTTTTCCTATTATGCCGTGATGCAGCGTCGCTATTTGGGGCAGGATTTTTCACCTGCAGTCAGCGGATTTGCGTTCATCGTTGTCTTTGTGGCCGTGTTTATGATGTGGCTCAAGGGCGATGATTTTCTGCCAAGCTGGTTTGAATGCGGGGCCGCTTTTGCCAATGGCCTTGTGACTATGGGCGTTGGCTTCGCTCTGTATCAACGCGGAGCCGCGCGCGTGCCGGCAGCCGGACAACTGCTTCTGGCACAAACGGAAACGCTTTGCGGGCCACTCTGGGTTTGGCTGTTTTTTAACGAGACGATCAGCATCGAAACTTTTGAAGGTGGCGCACTCATCCTCGTCGGCGTGATCATAATGGCGTTGGCGGGCTCACGGCAGCCCATAACCCCATCTCAAAAACCGCAGGCCGGAGACGCGGCGTGAGCGAACTCCACCCAGTACTAACGCTTAGGGTTCTTCCTGAATGGCTCGACTATAATCGGCATATGAATGACGCGGCTTATGCTTTGGTTTTCAGCCGCAGTGTGGATGCGTTCATGACGGGTATCGGCATGGGGCCGGAGTTTCGCGCGCGCACCCTCCTGACTTTATACACATTGACCATGACCATCCATTACAGGCTTGAAGCCAAGCTGGACGACCCGCTGGATGTGGTTTTGCAGATGCTCGACGTGGACGCCAAAAAAGTTCATATCTGGCTGGAAATGCATCGCGGCAGTGAAAGCGTCGCGACTAGCGAGCAATTGTTGGTTTGTGTCGATCAAAACCTCAAGCCGCCACGTTCGGCACCGCTCCCAGCCGAAGTCACCGTGCAACTTCGGGCTCTTATTGCGCAGCAAAGTCACCTGCCAAAGCCAAAAATGGCAGGCAGAGGCATTGCTATCCGGAGGTGACTGCGTTTTGATGCCGGAATGTTTTATAGACTTTCGCAACTTTTCTGGCTGTTCGCTG